>JANOWX010000179.1:0-9638 GCA_031418175.1 Acidobacteriota bacterium
AAAGCCCTACACCCCAAAAACCACAGAATATGGTGGATTCCTTGGGATTGAGCATGGTCAATCAAAGACAAGCGCCTACTGATAATAAAGAGCTTACGGCTTAACCTGGCGCACATGGTGCCCCATCCCGCAGGCAGCGGATCGCGAATCGCAACCGAGTCCGCACTAATTGCATCGACAATCAACGCGTGAAAATCGTTGGCAGTCCGGGTAGGAATAAACGCAATCGCGGGCCGGCTGCGCACTAATTTTTGCAACTCTTCGATGGTGATAGCCCGACGATAAACATAGGGCCGCGCTGCCCCAAATTGTTTAAGCAGTGTTGGGATCAGCGCAATGACCGAACCGTCTTCACCTGTGCCCAACTCCGCGCGCAAGAAGCTTTCGGCGTAAAGATAATCGTGGCGCCGGGTCGGCAACTGATCGAACAATAACATCCTGCAACAGGCCGCCACGCAGGAATCCGGCGTCTCCTGCCCCAACACGAGGCCACGCGGCTGGTACGGCTGTGTTTCAGCCGCCGCAAAGAACCCCTCGCCACGCGCCCGTTGCCGTTTCATTCGCCCCCCGCCAGCAAATACAACACCGCCATCCGCACCGCCACCCCATTATTCACCTGATCCAAAATCAGCGAGAACGGCCCGTCCGCCACGTCCGAATCAATTTCGACGCCGCGATTGATCGGCCCCGGATGCATCACGATGGCGTCGGGTTTTGCCAGCGCCAGGCGGCGGCGATTCAATCCGTAATAAGTCGAGTACTCGCGCAACGACGGGAAGAAGCCGCCCGACTGACGCTCCAGTTGAATGCGCAACATCATCACGACATCGGCCTCGGCAATCGCGTCGTTGACGTGCGGGGCGAAGGTCACAGTGCCCGCCGACGGCGCGAGCAGTTTTTCAAAGCCGAAGGGCAAGAGCGTGCGCGGCCCGGCGAAGACTACGTGCGCGCCGACTTTGGAAAGCAGGTGCGCGTTGGAGCGCGCGACGCGGCTGTGCAGCACATCGCCGATGATGGCGACTTTCAAGCCGGCGAGACGATGTTTGTTTTGGCGGATGGTCAGCGCGTCCAGCAGCGCCTGGGTCGGGTGTTCGTGCGCGCCGTCACCCGCGTTGATGACGCCGGTCGGGACGTGTTGCGCCAGCGCGTGCGGCGCGCCTGAAGACGGATGCCGAATCACAATCGCGTCGGGCGACATCGCCTGCAAGTTCAGCGCGGTGTCAATCAGCGTCTCGCCTTTGACGACGCTGGAAGTCGAAGCCGAGATGTTGATCGCATCGGCGGAGAGGCGTTTGGCCGCGATTTCGAAGCTGGTGCGCGTGCGCGTCGAGGCTTCAAAGAAAAGATTGATGATGGTTTTGCCGCGCAGCGTGGGGACTTTTTTGATGCGGCGCGTGTTGATGTCGCGGAACGTCTCGGCGGTGTCGAGGATCAGGTTGATCTCTTCGACGCTCAAGTCGGCGATGCCCAGCAGGTCTTTGCGTTTTAGCGGCATTCAGAAGTCTGGGGAAGTCCGGAAAAGTCTAGGAAAGTCTGGGGAAGTCCCGACTTCTCAAGACTTCACGAGACTTCCCCAGACTTCCCCAGACTTATGGATGTTCAACCACGATGACCTGTTCGGTCTCGTCGAATTCGGGCAGCATCACTTTGATGATTTCGTTTTCGGTCGTCGTGACGGATTTGCCGATGTAATCGGCCTGAATCGGTAATTCGCGCCAGCCGCGGTCAATCAGCACGGCCAGTTGCACGCGGCGCGGGCGGCCAAAATCAATCAATTCGTCCAGCGCGGCGCGAATCGTGCGGCCCGTATAAAGCACGTCATCCACCAGGATGATCGTCTTGCCGGTGATGTCGGCGGGCAGTTCGGTTTTGTTAACGACCGGGCGTTCGCCGACGGTGCTCAGATCGTCGCGGTAAAGCGTGATGTCCAACGCGCCCGTCGCCACGGCGACGCCGTCCATTTCGTTGATCTTGGCGGCAATGCGTTCGGCCAGCGGGACGCCGCGCCGCCTTATGCCGACCAGCAGCACGTTGCCGAGGTCGGGGTTGTTTTCGACGATTTGCGAAGCCATGCGCGCCAGCACGCGCGTCATGTCGGCGGCGCTCATCACAACGGCTTTTTCAGTAAAGTCCATAGGCTCTCTCTTCCGTTTCGTCCTGTTCGATCATCTGGGCTGTGATGCCGGTCAAGCTGGGCAGCAACTCTTGCAACGGCAATTCGCGGCGGGGCGCTTCTTGCGCCAGCATCTGCACACAGACGTTGACGCATTCGTTGCAAATGGCGACGTGCGCGCCGGTCAGCATCAGTTTGACCTGCGTGCGGGGCTTGCCGCAAAAATTGCAGCGTAATTCTTCTTCGCGTTTCGTGGGCGTGACGTTTTCCATCTGGTTCATCTTGGTTGAAGGGATGGCGCTGACGCGCGCGCCGCGCGGAATATACAACGTCACCGTCATTTCGCCAATTCCGCCGCCAACGCGGCCTGAAAGGCGCGGATGCGGCGCGCGTTCGTCCCCAGGTCGCCTTTGCCGATGCGCGATTTCGAGCGGACGTGGACGAGAGCCGCGCTGTTATTGCTCGTGATGGTGATGGTCACATCGTCTTTGAATTTCAGCAGCCGCGTCGTCGCGGTCGCTTCGATCACGCCTTGCCCTGACGCATTGGGCAAAGCCTCGGTCAGGCGGATGTCCCAGCCACTGGTTTGCACGACAGCCAGCGCGGCGGCAAAGACTTTCTCCACCGGTTGGTTGAAGCGTTGCGGTTGCAGGTCGGCGTATTGCGGCGTCTCGCCCGTGCGCACATCGTTGAGGCGCGGCCAGAGCAGTCCGAGGATGAAGGGGCTGCTGGCGAGCAGCACAATGCCGACGATCACGCCCGCGTAAATTTTATTGGCTTGCATAGTTGTACCTGTGGGGTTGTGCCTGTGGGTTGAAGTGTCGAAACCAAGCGGCACGATACACGAACTGGAACGGCTGCGGCAATGTTCGACAAGCTGCCAGCGTGTCGGCGACACCGCAACTACACAACAGGAAGCCTCGACAAGCTGGCAGCTTGTGGAACATTGCCACAGGCAGCGCATAATTCAAACTCATTGCTGTAAAGCCCCAGCTTGTCCCCTTTGAAAACCATCTGCTAGACTGCGCGCCTGTTTCCTCAAATCTGCCCTGCACGGAGAACTTCCCGAATCCAACGATGCCAACCATGGTAGACACCCGCGCCACCGTCGAATGCAACGAGTTGAGCCAAGCGCTGTCCGGACGCCGCTACGGCTTGCTGCGGCTGCGCGTGCCCGGCTCGTTCCCGATCTTGCCCGGCCAGTTTGCCATGCTCAAAGCGGCAGGCATTTATGAACCGCTGCTGCGCCGCGCGATGGCCTTCTATCGCAGCGAACGCACGGGCAAGGAATTAACGTGCGAGTTTATCTATCAGATTCTGGGGCGCGGCACACAGGCGTTGGCGCAATTAAAGCCGGGTGACGGCGTAGCGTTTCTAGGCCCGCTCGGCAACACCTACGATCTGGCTGCGGCGCGCGGACGCGAGGCCGTGCTGGTGGCGGGCGGCGTCGGCGCGCCAGCGCTGTTTATGCTGGCCGAAAAGCTGAGCGCCTGGCAGATTCCGACGCGGTTGTTTATCGGCGGCGCAAGCAAAGGCGATCTGTGCGGACGGGCGGATTTTGAAACGCTGATTGCCAAAGGCAAGGTGCACGGCGCGACGATGGATGGCAGTTATGGCGTACAAGGCTTCGTGACCGCGCCGTTGGAAGCGCATCTGCAAACGGCGCGCGCCATGCCGGAAATTATCTATGCCTGCGGCCCGGATGCGATGTTGCACCGCGTGGCGGTCATCGCGGCGGCCTACGGCGTGCCCGCGCAATTTTCGCTGGAAGCGCCGATGGGTTGCGGCTTCGGCGTATGCGTGGGTTGTGCCGTGGCGATCAACCACGAATGCGCCGAGGGCTTTGTCTATAAAAAGGTCTGCACCGACGGGCCGGTGTTTTGGGGCGACGAATTGCACTTCTGAATGCGGAGTGCGGAATGCGGATTTTAGGAGCAAAGCATGGTCAACAAAAAGTCAGTAAAAAAAAAGCAAAGCGCAAAACAACAAACCAATCCGCAATCCGCAATCCGCAATCCGCAATCGCAGAAGATCACCTACGCGGCAGGCGGCATCCTCTGGCGCACGGCCAAGCGCGGGCGGCAGGTGTTGCTGATTATGCGGCCCAAATACCACGACTGGACGCTGCCCAAAGGCCACATCGAAAAAACCGATGACGGCTGGGACGCGGCGGCGCAACGCGAGGTCAAGGAAGAAACCGGTTATGACACGGTGATTACAGGCTTCGCGGGCTACACCTCTTATGAAGTGAAAACCCGTCCGAAGGTCGTGCTCTTCTGGCACATGAACCCGGTGGGCAATGCCAGCTTCGAGCCGTCCGACGAAGTCACCGGCATCGCCTGGTTCCCGCTGGCCGAGGCAATCGAGAAACTCACCTACGAAAAAGACAAGGCCTTGCTGCGGCAGTTTTTGAAGCATGAAAAATGACCATGAATAATGGCGCAGCCAATTCCAAACTTGCCATCGAGGTCGCCGGCATACGCTTCAACAACCCCGTGCTGACGGCCAGCGGGACGTGTGGCTACGGGTTGGACATGGCCGAGTTGATTGACCTGAACCAACTCGGCGGCATTTGCACGAAGGGCCTGTCGGCCCAGCCAATGCGCGGCAATGCCCCCTGGCGCATCGTCGAAACGCACGGCGGCATGCTCAACGCCATCGGCTTGCAAAACATCGGCGCGCGCGCCTTTGTGACTGAGAAGCTGCCGGAGTTGCGCAAATACGACACGCGCATCATCCCGAACGTGTTCGGCTACACGGTTGATGAATACATCGAGGCGATTGAGTTGCTGGAGGAGGGCGCGGGCATTGACGGCTACGAATTGAACATCTCTTGTCCGAACGTGAAAGCGGGCGGCGAATCGTTTGCCAACGATGCGCGCCAGGCCGCCGCCGTGACCGCGGCGGTCAAACGCGTCGCCACACGCCCGGTGATCGTCAAGCTTTCGCCCAACGTCACCGATGTCGCGGCGATTGCGCGCGCGGTCGAAGCGGCGGGCGCGGATGCGTTGTCGCTCATCAATACGGCGGTCGGGATGGCGATTGACATCCATACGCGCAAGCCGCGCCTGGCCAATGTGACGGGCGGATTGTCTGGCCCGGCCATCAAACCGATTGCGGTGCGCTGCGTATATCAGGCCTTTCGCGCGGTCAAGATTCCGCTGCTCGGCATCGGCGGCATTGCGACGGTCGAAGACGCGCTTGAATTCATCATCGCCGGGGCCAGCGCGGTGCAGGTCGGCACGGCGAATTTTTACGATCCGACAGCGTCCATCAAAATCGCCGCCGGGTTGGCCGCGTATTGCGAACAGCACGGCCTGGCGAACATCAGGCAACTCGTCGGCACGGTGAAACTGGCTGCGTAGATGAATAAGACGAGGCGCACCAATTTGGCGGGCTGGCTGCTGTTGCAGTTGGGCTTTTTTACGCTCACGGCGGCGGCCCAAACGCTGCCGCCTTTCGTCGTCACGCTGGAACCGGAGCGCATCTTTAACGGCTCGCCCTGCCTGTTTCGTGTGACGCCACAAGCTGGCGCTGCCGCTATCAACAGCGTGAAAGGCACGTGGATGTGGCGGCGCTTGTGGTTCACCTTCGATGCCAAAGCGCGTACATGGTACGCCGTGGCGGGCGTCGGACTAGAAGCCGCGCAAGCCAGCTATCCGCTCGTCATTGAGGCAACGCTGGCGAGCGGCGAGATCGTGACCTCGACTTACAACGTGCCGGTTGGGCAGGTGCGCTTTCCCTTCTCGCGGCTAAGCGTAGACCCGAACTTCCTTGACCCTAACCCGCAAATACGCGCGCGTATTGCCCGTGAACGCGCGTTGAAAAACGAGCTGTTCAACCGTGTGTCCCCGCAACCGCTGTGGGAAGGGCCGTTTCGTGTGCCGCTGCAGTCGGTGATTTCAGAGGCCTTCGGCACGCGCCGAACCTTCAACCGCAAGCGGCGCAGTTCGCATCACGGGGTGGATTACGACGCGCACATGGGCACGCCTGTCGCCGCCATGAATAGCGGCAAGGTCATCTTGGCGCGCAATCTGTTTTTTGAAGGCAACTGCGTCGTGCTCGATCACGGCCATGGGCTGTTGACGCTGTATCTGCACTTGTCCGCGTTCAAGGTGCAGGAAGGCGCGACGGTCAAACGCGGCCAACTGATTGGCCTGAGCGGCGACACCGGGCGCGTCACCGGCCCGCATTTGCACGCCGCCGTGCGTTGGCAAGGCATTTATGTTGATCCGGTCAAACTGTACACGCTGGTACTGCCATGAAGAATTTGAGATTTGAGATTTGAAAGCTGATGAACAACGCAACCCACAACCCGCAACCTACAATCCGCAATCCGCAATCCGCAATCCACAACCCGCAACCTACAATCCGCAATCTGCAATCCGCAATCCGCAATCCCCTGGTTGTGGCCCTAGACGTTGATTCCGCCAAACAGGCATTGGCGCTGGTCGAGCAACTGCGCGGCATCGTGGGGATGTTCAAAATCGGCAAACAGCTTTTCACCGCCGCCGGGCCTGATGTCGTGCGGCGCATCGTGGGAATGGGCGAGCGCGTGTTTCTCGATCTGAAATACCACGACATCCCAAACACTGTGGCCAAGGCGGGCATCGAGGCCGCGCGGCTGGGCGTGAGCATTTTCAATGTGCACGCGCTGGGCGGTTCGCCGATGCTGCGCGCGACGGCCGAGGCGGTGGGCGAATATGCCGAACGTGAGGGCGTGGCGCGCCCGTTGATTTTGGGCGTCACGATTCTGACCAGCCATACGCCAGAGACCTTGCGCGAGCTTGGCATCGCGCGCGAACTGCCCGAACAGGTTGTCCATCTGGCGCGACTTTGCGCCGCCGCCGGGCTGGATGGTGTGGTCGCTTCGCCGCAAGAGATTGCGCCAATCCGCGCGGCAGTGCACAATCCGGCCTTCGTGATTTTGACGCCGGGCGTGCGACCGGCAGGGGCGGCGTTGAACGATCAGGCGCGCGTGCTGACACCGGGTGAAGCAATGCGCGCCGGCGCGAGTTTGTTAGTAGTGGGCCGCCCGATACTGGCAGCCGCTGACCCGGCGGCGGCGGCCCGGATAATTGTCGAAGAAATCGAACAAGCCGTAGCGTAGTTCGTGAAAGCATGCGGCTTTGAACGCAGGCCCCGTTCAAAAGGTTGAACACATCAAGTTGAAAATGTATTTTGCCGGTGGTTCCATTCAAAAGTCCCTGTTTCCGGCAGCCTCGCACGCGTAGGCCGTTCGTGGGCGCATTCATTTCAGTAGTAAGGCGGATTTGCTTTTAATGCTTCGTATTTTTTCACGTAAGGTCACAATCGCAGTGCTGCTCTTCGGCGTCCTGGGCCTCGGCGGCTGGCGAATGCTGGCGCAGCCCGGCCGTTTCATTGCTCAATCCGGCGGCCTGACGCAACCGCCCAAACCGGCCGCGCCAAAAACTGAAAAACCGACTGCCGCCACAGTGAGCGAAGGGACAGCGTTTGTGGCGGGTGAGCGGCTGGCTTACAACGTCACCTGGTCGCGTTTCGCGACCGCCGCCCGGCTTGAAACCGAAGTGGTTGAACGCGGCGCCTTCTTCGGCCAGGATGGCTACCAATTGCGCACGAAGGTCGAGACGGCTGGCGATGTAAAGACGATCTTTTTTGAGATGTACAACCAGTACACGACCTATGCCAGCCTCAAAACGCTGCTGCCTTACCGGCTGGAAAACACGATTCGCCAGGGCCTAAAACAAAACGACGAGACGATCATCTTAGATCAAGCGCGCCGCGAAGCCCGCTTCACCGACGAATCAACTTTGCCCCTGCCGTCCAATACCTACGATTTCATTTCCCTGCTCTACGCGCTGCGGCAGCAACCTTTGTCTGAAGGCTGGAAGCAAAGTTACAGCGTGTTGTATGGCAAGCAACTGCTCGAAATCGAGGTCGAGGTCAAAAAGCGCGAAGCCGTGATTGCGCAGGCGGGCCGCTACAACGCCGTCCGCGTGGATTTCACGCCCAAAGAAAAACAGTTCAATAAACACCGCGCGCGCGTCTGGTTCTCTGACGACGCGCAACGGCTGCCGGTCGTCCTTTCAGCGCAACTGCCCTTTGGCGAAGTGCGCGCCGAATTGACCAACGCGACACAAACCTCACGCAGCGCGCAGCCGCACATCCAGACCGCGCCGCTGGCCGAAGCGCCCGAAGGCGCGCTGCCGCCGCACAACGGCCACAAACCCGGCGGGCCGCGCCCCGAAGCCAAGCTGCCCTTTGATCTGGGTGAGCGGATCAATTACGAAATCGCCTGGGGCAATTTCACTTCGGTCGGACGCGCCAGCTTTGAAGTCCGGCAAAAAGGCTATGTCGGCGAACGCCGCGTCTTTGAGTTTGCAGCCGAGGCCGCTTCGATTGGCGCGGCCCGCACGCTGGTCAACGTCAACGATCAGCTCATCAGTTTCGCGGATGCCGATTCGCTCGAACCCATCAAAACCGACACCCGTTTGCGCGAAGGCCGCCGCGTCAAACAAGTCGCCGCCGATTATGATTGGAGCAGCAAGCAGGCCAAGCTGCCCAACGGCACCGTCATCGCCATCGCGCCGGGCACGCTCGATCTGCTCACGCTTTTCTATTCCATCCGCGCCGCCGAATTGAAAGTGGGCGCGCTCTATCAATACGCTTTCCTCGACGCCAATCACCGCTTGCGCGGCGTGGCTGTGCGCGTCAACAAGACCGAGGCCATCGGCAGCGCCTTGGGCACGCGCGAGGCGCTGCAACTGGACATCCTGACGCCCGACAAAACGCAACTGCTGGCCCAGGCCTGGCTTTCCAACGATGCGCGCCGCTTGCCGCTGTACTTTGCCGCGCGCACACGCTTCGGCGAACTGCGCTTCCAGATCGCAACCGTCGTCAACCCACGTTAAAGCGGGACAGTACCGCGCGCGTCAGCAAGCGGAGATTCTGATCTTGCACCCTTTCGCCAGGCTTGACGCGCCGCTTGCTCACGCGCGCGGTACCGTCCCGGCACGGCGCGCTCTGCCGTACAAAGCAGAAAAGCGCCCGGCTTGCTGAATCAAGCCGGGCGCTTTTCGTTTGCCGTATTTCCCTGTCAGCTCACGCGCCGTCAAACCGCACGTTGATGCGATAGAGCGTGTCAACGACCAGCACCGCGATGGGCGGCAAGAGAATCACGCCAAACAGCGCATCGTTGAGTGTGGTATCCAGAAACAACTCGGTTGAAATGTTCGTCAGGCTATCAATCAGCATCCCGGCCCCGAACGAAGCCAGATAGCCGCCGAGCACAAAGGCCCAGGCCACGCCGCGTTTGAAGCGCTGGGGTGGCGGCTGCCCGTTTCGTCTATCCCGGCGCGCT
The DNA here is from genome assembly GCA_031418175.1 of Acidobacteriota bacterium. Lineage (GTDB taxonomy): Bacteria > Acidobacteriota > Blastocatellia > RBC074 > RBC074 > JACPYM01. The sequence continues at coordinate 9,456 of JANOWX010000179.1, forward strand.
GGGCGGTAGGTGTAATAATCAAAGTGCTGTTTCAAGCTCGTGGCCATATGCCAAACGCCGACGATGAACAGCACCAGCAACGCCGCGCGCCAAAACAGGTTGGCCGTTTCGAGCAGATTGGGCTTCGTCATCGCAATGATGAAGGTGGACAAAAACAGCGTCACCGTGGTGTAGACGGCCTTG
>JANOWX010000180.1:0-1716 GCA_031418175.1 Acidobacteriota bacterium
GCTCTTTGGGTGTGATCGGATACTCTTGCGCCTGATGCACCAGCACGAGCGTTTTGACATCCAGTTCATAGACGCCCGGTTTTTTGGGATGTTCGCGCGGCACGCCGGTGACGATGATGGCGGATTCCTGCGTGGCCTGTTCGCTGTTGGCCCAGGTCTGTTCGTCTACTTCTTTCTTGGAGACGACGCCCTGGATCAGGCCGGAACCGTCGCGGATTTCCAGAAAGCCGAGCTTGCCGCTCGAGCGTTTGTTGTACAGCCAGCCTTTCAGCGTGACTTCCGCGCCAAGCTGGTTGCCGATGTCTGTTATGTAGGTCTGCGCCATAAATTCAATCACCTTTATTACGATTCCTCTGCGTCAACGAGGGATTTCAGATGGATCATTTCGTCGTCCATGGTCAGCGCCATGTTCAAGTTGTTGAGCCAGCCGCGGCGACCCAGCAGGTTGCGATCAGTGTCATAAGCCGGATGAAAAAGCACGAACGATTCAAAGCGGAGGCCCAGCGTGTGTAATGTCACCCAATGAGCATTGGCAGTTAGGCCGCCCGCCAACGTGCTTAGGTGCACAGGCGGGCCATCCAGCACATCAATGCCTAACTCGTCAGCAGCTTCCCGCGAGAACAGACAATACTCACTGCCAGGATCAACCTTGGCAGTGATTTTGACTTGCGTCGCATTGCGTTCAAGTGTGCAAGGAATCACGATGCCCGCGTCAGTGGTCTTGAACCGTTGGCTGATGGAAAAAACAAGTTGCGTTGCCATAATTACGCATCCACAAATGGTCTATCAGGGTCACCTATATGCATCAGGATTGCGTCGGCCCCCTTGCGTCGAACTTCGGCAAATACTTCTTTGGCATTGGTGCTATGAGCGATCAATTGGTCGCCTTCGAGCGCCACCCATTGGCCAATGTATTCGTACTTGTGGTTCTCATACCATTCAAATTCCTGCGTGCGCGGATTGTATGGCTCGTTGGTGCTGATGACGCGGCTCTTGAACCATTCGGCGGGCGGCGGAAAATAACGCCCGGTCATGGCTTCAACTAACCGTTGCCGGTCGCGCAATGACAATTGATTGTATTGCTCCAAAATACTTTCCACCGTAACTTGGGAAGTCACTTCAGTTGTCGCTTCGGCAATAGCTTCAGCGGTAATTGTGCCTGTGGCGGTCATCGCTCTACTCCTTGCGTTGTTACTTCATTTTCAGCACGATCAACGTGATGTCGTCGCTTTGCGGCAAGCCTCTGGTGAACGCCAGCACATCGTTCATCACGCGGCTTTTAATTTCTTCGGCGCTCAATCCGGCGCTCACTTTGACCAATTCTTCCAGCCGCTCTTCGCCGAACATTTCGTTGGCGTGGTTGACGGCTTCGGTGACGCCGTCGCTGTAAATGACCAGCACGTCACCAGCCAGCATGCGTGTTTGGCGCGCTTCGTATTTGGCGAAATCGAAGGCGCCCAGCACGACGGATTTGGTCGTCAGCGTCTCAAAGCTGCCGTCGGTGCGCGCCAGAATCGGCAGGTTGTGTCCGGCGTTGATGTAGGTCAGATGGCCTTGCGCATCGAGCACCGCGCAAAACAGCGTGATGAAGCGGTTGGAAGCGGAACGCAGCACGACCGCTTTGTTCAGATTGGCGATCACCTCGGTCAGCGGCAGGCCGGCGATGAACAGGGCTTGCAACGCCCCTTGCGCGACTGCAGCCAGAATCGCGGCGGC
>JANOWX010000181.1:0-3148 GCA_031418175.1 Acidobacteriota bacterium
GAAATGGACGCGCTCCTTACCAGCCAACCCGCCCTCAAAAGCCAGGCTGCCATTGCGCCACCGGAGGCCGCGCAGCCCACGCCATTCACACTTCCGACACTAGAGGAACTAGCGCGGCTGATCGTCAAGCAACTGCCTGAAAAGAATAGCGGCAAAACGCGCGCTGACCTGATTTCGCAATTGGAAGGCGAACTGGTCAAGGCAGCGCTCAAACGCACGTATGGGAACAAACAGGCGGCGTCCAATCTGCTCGGTGTTTATCGCCCGCGTCTTTATAACCTGCTCAAAAAACATAGCTTGACGAACCTCAATTCAGAGGATGATTACGTGTCCGTTGAAACCGCCTTGCTCGAGCCGGAAATGCCCGCGCCGGATAGCGCACTTCGGCAAGCCAAGCTGTCACCGGAACGGAGCTTGACCACAAACGAGACGGTAGCTCAGGCACGCGGGGCTTGAATCAGGGTTTATTCATGCTCCGAAAGTGTCCGACAAGCTGCCAGCTTGTCGGAGTCTCGGCTGGCGAACCATTGGGTTTACCGACACGCCCTCGACAAGCTGGCAGCTTGTCGGACAGCTTAGGAAGAGGCGGTAACGCTTCCCCTAGTCATGAGTCTGTAACCCGCGAGCAAGATGATCGCGCCGAAAATAGCGGCGAGCCAGCCAGCCTCGTAACCCACTCCGCCCCAGAACGCCCGACCGATGAAAGTCCCGATGAACGCGCCGGTCATTCCGATGAGCGCCGTGATAATGAAGCCGCCGGGATCACGCCCTGGCATCAGGAATTTGGCGAAAATGCCGACGACTAACCCAAAAATGATCTGACCGATTAAATGTCCCATGACTCTCCTTTATGCTTGCTCCGCAAAACCTAGTAAGGCTTTTTTGCAGAAGTGTTTCCAGGGCAGTAGCGCTCGCATTCACTGCGCCCGGCCTTTTTGAATGCCGCTAAATAAATACTTCGACACCCGCTCATGAAGTGTTGCAGGAGCTATTGCAAGTTCCAGACCACTGATCACCATGCCTACTTAATTGGAGCCTGTGCGTAATTCGCGTCCAGTTTTCAGTGGTTTTAGCGCCAGCGGCGCGGCATGTTTATAGTTTTGATTAGCCGCTACGCCCAAGCTCCGTAGGAGCGGCATGTGTCAGATGTCGCTCCTACGGAGCTTGGGCGCAATAACCACGCGGTTTCTATAAACATTAGGCTCCTACGGAGCCGGATTCGTGACCTCCTGCAATACGCACAAGCTTCATTTAGTTGCATAAAGGTTTAATGCGCGGTTTTTACTGGCAACTCGGCTAACACAGGCGTGGCGCTACGGTACACGCATGTCTGCAAGTCATACGTGTACTGTGTATTAAACGAACAGGACACGAGAGGCTTCGCGTTAAGCAGAAAATTCGAGGAGGATAGTTATGATCCTGACTAAGAGACACCTGCGCTGGTAGCCAGTTTGGCACGCTCAAGCAGGCTGTTCACCACAATGAGTAGTTCATCCAGCTCGACCGGTTTGGGGACGTGCATCTGAAACCCGGCCCTCAGCGCCTGCAAACGGTCCTGGGGGCGGTTATGCGCGGTCAAGGCAATGGCGGGCAACGTGGCGCGACTATGTTCACGTTCCCAGAGGCGCAGGCGGCGCAATAGGCTGTAGCCGTCTTCTTCCGGCATGCTGATGTCAGAGATCAGGATATGGGGCCGCTCTAAGGCGCTAATAAGCGCGGGCCAGGCGGCGGCGGCTGTCGCAGCTTTCGTGACAGTAGCGCCCTGCGCCTCCAGCAGTAACAGCAGCAGTTTCAGTGCGTCGGCATCGTCATCTACGATGAGCGTGGTCACACCTTGCAGGCAAAGCGGCAACACCAAAGTGGCCGGTGTAAAGTCAGCGTCAGGCGGCGCCGCTGGGAGGCTCTCTGGCGCTGCTTGCGCGGCGGCGCGGATTGGCAGCCGGACGGTGAAAGTAGCGCCGCAGCCCGTGCCCGCGCTCGCCGCTTCAATGGTCCCGCCGTGTAATTCGACGATCTGTTTGACCAGCGCCAGCCCCAGCCCCAAGCCCCCGTAGCGCCGCGAATTCGAGCCGTCCTGTTGTGAAAACCGCTCGAAGACGTGCGGCAAAAAGTCAGGCGTGATGCCCTGACCGGTATCGCTCACTGTCAGCACGACGTGCCCTGGCTCGGCTTGCAAACTGAGTTTGATCGAGCCGCCGATGGGGGTGAATTTGACGGCGTTGGTGAGCAGATTCCAGACCACTTGTTGCAACCGCGCGGCGTCGCCCGTGATCGCGCTTTCACTCGGGATGAAACCGTCGTCCAGGGTGGTTTGCAGCGTCAGGTTTTTGGCCTGGGCCGAAGAGCGTCCGGCAGCGAGCGCATCGTGGATGATGCCGGTAAAGTTGAGCGGCGCGATTTCGAGCCGCAGCTTGCCGGTCGTGATGCGGGCGGTGTCGAGCAGGTCGTTGATCAATTCGTTCTGCCGCTCGCCGTTGCGTTTGATGATCTCGGCGAACTCGCCGATGTCGGGCGCAAGCTGGGCGCAGCGCACGCTGAGCAGCCGCGCATAGCCGAGCATCGCATTGAGCGGCGAGCGCAGTTCGTGCGAGACAACCGCCAGGAATTCGTCCTTGGCGCGGTTGGCCTCTTCGGCCAGCGCGCGCGTCTGCTGCTCCTGTTCAAGTATGCGTTCGCGTTTGGTCTCGACGAGTTTGCGTTCGGTGGTGTCCTCGATGGCGAGCAGGATCAACTCCGACACTTTGCCCGGCTCACTGACGCGGCGGGCATTGAGCAGCATGACTTTCTGCCCGATAGTCTGGAAGTCGTGTTCCACTTCGTAATCGTGGACGGGGTGGCGGTCGCTCAGGACTTCTTCCAGCAGCGTCCGCAAGGCGGGAATGTCCCACTGCCGATTGCCCAGGTCGTAAATAAACTGGTTCTCGGTCTCCTCCGGCGAGACGTGAAAGATTTCGTAGAAACTCCGATTCGCCGTCTTGACCCGAAGGTCTTTGCTGAGCACGAGGAAAGGCTCGCGCAAAGTCGCAATGAGGTTCTCGGCGTAATCGAAGGTATCTTGCACCCAACGTTCATGCTGCCCGCGTTCGGTGATGTCGTTGCTGACGAAGAAGAGACACGGTTGCCCGTTCAGCATGATCCGGTCGGCGTT
>JANOWX010000182.1:0-6217 GCA_031418175.1 Acidobacteriota bacterium
CACGACAGCACCGGCAACAGCCCGCCCAACGCATCGAGCGGCATCGTAACCGCACCGCCCGCTTGCGCAATCAACGTCCGTGCTTTGGCCGCATCGCGTTCGCCCAGCCGCGCGCGGGTGAATAGCGCGTATGCAATCAGCGAGCGTCGCGCCTCGGCGCCATACCAACCGGGGATGCGCTGTTCGACCGCGCGCAGGTAGCCTTTTGATTGTTCGAGCATTGCGTCCGGCACGTCGAAGCCTTTCTCTTTGGCACGGGCCAGCGCGTGGGCGACGTGGATGCTCAGGTACGGCCACGACTCGTTGCCGCGCGTCCAGAAGCCGAAACCGCCGTCCGGGTTCTGCATCCCGCGCAAGCGTTCGACATCACGTTTGACCTGCGCGACCAATTGATCGGCGGGCGGCAAGCCCTTCGCATCAAAGGCCGCCAGCACATCGCGCAACGCCGCAATCGCCAGCACGCGCGACGAAATCTGTTCGGCGCATTCATATGGATAGGTCGTCAGGTAAAGCACCGCGTCGGTCAACGCCTGCAATTGCGTAGACGAGGTCGTCAGCTCCAACCCGCCGAATTGTTTGATCGCATCGGATGGCGCTTTGACTGGTTGCGCCAACACGCCCGCGTCCAACTCGCCGTATGTCGCAAATGCCTCGGTCGTCGCGGGCGTCCAGACCGGCAAACTCACTTCGGCGGCATCGGCCCACTTGCCGCTACTCACGCCGATTTGGAAGCGCGCCGTGCCCGGCTTCAACGCGGCGGCGGGGAAGCGCACTTCAACGCGATCATTGGCCGGGACGATCACGCGCCGCCCCGCCGTGTCAGTAGCCCGCGCGTTAGCAAGGGCTGACTCCGGCTGATTGCCCGTTTGGCCGAAGTTGCCCTCTCTCACGGTCGGGCTACTGACACCCGTCAGTAAGGCATTCGACGCGCGCACGGCGACATCCACGGTCAGCGGCGCATCGGTCTGGTTCTGCACGACGACGGGCAATTCAAAGCGGTCACCAAAGTTGAGGAAGCGCGGCGCGCTCGGTCGCGCCATCAACGGCAAGCGCGCTGTGATGGCCGCTTCGCCGCTGCCGAATTGCTTTTCGCCCGCGACCGCGACGGCCATCACGCGATAGCGCGTCAGGTTGTCGGGCAGCTTCACCGTGACCGTGGCGCGTCCGTTGGCATCGGTGGGCAATGCTGCGGCGAAGAAGGCGAGGGCGTCGAAGTTGGTGCGGACTTGGATTGCTGGTGCTTCTTCTGGGCCGCCACCTCCGCCGCCTGCGGCACGCATCTTCATTACGGACTTTGGCTCTGCCATTGGCGCGGCGGCATCCATCGCCATCGCTCTGCCATTAAGCGGTAAAGCCCGTACCTGTCTTTGCTCAATCACCTGATTCATTTTCCCAATCAACTGCTCTGGATTGGCTAATGACACCTTCTCCCGCAACCGATGCCCACTCACCTCATCACCCCGCTGCTGATAAAACGTCGTCAGCGGATCGCCCAGCTTATAGCCCGTCAACGCCAGCACCGCTTCATCCACCACCACCAGCGCCACTTCGCCGCCGCGCACCGGTTGGCCCGCCGCGTCGCGCACTTCGACGCGCACTTCTGTCGTGCCGCCCGGTTCCAACGCTTTGTCGCGTGGCGTAGCCGTGACCGTCAGCTTGCGCGTCACCGGCGGCACCGCCAGATTCAACTGGCCCGACGCGAAGGCCGGACGTTTCGGCACGCCCGCTTTCGGCTGGCCCGCATCGTCTGTCCGTTCAGCCGCGCCGACCAGATCAACCTGCACGTGGATGTTCGGGATGTAGCCATCCGTGATCGGAATGCGCAGGGTGTGCGACGCGCCGCTGAGCGTGAAGCGTTCGCTGCTGACCAGACCCGACCGGCGCAAGGTCAGCACGGCTTCGGCATTTGGGAAAGGCGCTTGCACCAGCACCTCAGCCGTCTCGCCCGGTTTGTACTCTTTCTGATTCGGGATCAGTTCGACTTTCTCTTGCGCCAGTTCGCGCGCCAAAGGGGGTTGAAGACGACGTTTGCCGCCCGCGACCCAGAGCGTCAATTCGCTCTGATTGGGCCGCTCGCGGTCGTCTATGATCGCCGCCGTAACGCGGTACGTTCCGCCCTCTTTCGGCGCGAAGCGGCATTGCACCGCGTCTTCTCTCCCAGGAGGCCCCGACCGCACGACGCATTCCTGCGCGTCATGTTCGGTCTGTTTCCACGCGCCTTTTTCAAACGTCCAAGCCAATTGCACGGCGCGCATTCTGATTTCGCGGTTGCTGATTGCCTTGCCATCCAGATCGGTCACGATGCCCTCGACCACCAGCGGTTCGCCCGGTTGCACAAAGGTGCGGCGGCTGCGCAAGCCGACATACAGTTCCGCCGGATGCACGAGCAGCGCGGTCGCGCCCGAAAGCGCCTGCCGATTCACATCCTGCACGCTCGCCGAAGCCGATACGCTCATCGGACGCGGCGGCCCTCCTGCACCATTGGAGCTGTCAAAATCAATCCGCAAATGATGCTTTCCCGCCGCATCGGTGCGGCCCTGGTAGTTCTGGCTATTCGTCTGCCCACTTGCGCCGCGATATTCCCACCACGGCACCCACGTGCCGAAGCTGAAATCGCCACGATTGGGCGGCGTGTAATTCGTCGGCGTCGCGTTGACCATCCAATTGACCTCGGCATTGGGCAGCCCGCCGCCCGCGTAATAGCTGGCCGCGACGGTCAACTCGGCTTTGCCTTTGATGAAATGCGGCCCCGCATCGGCGCTGACGTTTACTTCGTATTCGGGACGGCGGAATTCCTGCACCTGAATCGCGTGATAGCTTTCATTTCCAGCAATGGCATTGCCCGGCGTGCCGTTGTTACCAGCCGTCAAACGCAACTGCGCTGGCCCCAGATTCATCGTGGGCGGCAGCTTCAACTTTGTATCAAAGCCGCCCAGCGCATTGATGTTTAGCATGCCTTTGCTGATTTCGTTGCCGCGACTGTCATTCAGTGTGTAACTGACCGCCGTGATACCCGCCGCGCCGACATCGCCCTGCGGCCCGCCGCCGATGCGCCGCAACCAGCCTTTGACGCGCACCTCTTCGCCCGGTTTATACAAGCCGCGATCATCGAAGACATGCCACGCCAGCGCGTCACGCAACGGCTGTTTGCGCCAACCACCCTCACGGTACGCGTAGAAATTTTCCGGCAGAAACGCCGAATCATTGCCGCGCCGCGCAATCAGCATCGGCGCAGGCTTGCTGTCTGACAGCGGTAGCCGAGCCAAGCCATCTGCGCCGGTCTTGGCTATTGCGCCGTTTTCAACCAGCGTCAGTTCGACATCGCCGAGCGGTTTGCCATCCTTGAGCGAAGTCGCCCAACCCAACACTGCGTTCTGATCAATGAAAGCGTCCAGCCCGATTTGCGTCGCGGTAGCCCAGACGTTCAAGCGTCGCCGTTCCCAACGATTGCGCGCAGGTTGCACGGCGTCTACGCGAATGATGACGTGACCCACGCCGCTGGTCAGCGCGGGCGATAGGTCAAGCTGCGTTTCGGTCAACTCATCCGGCTTGGCGTTCAGGTCAAGCACTTTGGACGAGACGACGCGTCCAATGGTCGTCGGCGCGGTCACCTGTTCGCCCTGCTCGCGGCGCATGACATTGGTGTATGTGCCCCAATCCGGCGGCGTGACGGCAAAGAGCGTCACTTTGAGTTGTTGGTGATTGACGCTGTAAATCGAAAACTTCGGCGCGGCATACGGATCGAGCACGACCATACCTTCGCTCGAAGCAAAGAAATTCGGCTGTGCGTCCGTCGTCGTAAACGTCACGACCACCGGCTTGCCCAACGTCCCTCCCAAAGTTTGGCCAAACTGATCGCGCACGCCCGCATCAATCGTCACGCGGTAGGTCGTGCGCCCTTTGGTCGCGCCTTGCAGGTTGACGATGTTGCCGTAGTTGCTGATTTGCAGCCCCGGCACCTCCGGCTCTACGCGAAACCATTTCTTGTCGAACGTCTCAACGTCCAGCGGATTGCTGAATTCGAGCGACCACGGCATGAACGGCTCACAGCGCTCCTGATAGCCGCACCGATGCCGCACCAACGTCAGCGGCCCGTAGGTGCGGAAGGTGAACGTGTGCGGCTTCTCGGTCGTACGCGGCCCTTCGGCAGAAGGCGTGCCTGGCCCGACCTGCACGGTGTAAGCCGTGTCGGCCAGCAACAATTGTTCGCCATCACCAACCGCGCGGAACGCCAGCCAGCGTTCCGGTTGCGCAGCCTTGACGCGCTGGCGCACGGCTTCGTCCTTTTCAATCTCTTCCGGCTTTGCCAAGCGCAGCGGCCCCGCGCGGCCCGCCGCTGTCAGTTTGATCGTCCGCAACACCGCCGCCGGATTGATGCGTTGATCGAAGCCGACAAAGAACAGCGGATTGCGCGTGGTCGGGCCGCCGTTCGGATAACTATCAGTGACTTGCGGCGGCGGCGTGCTGAACGTCCAACGCTTCGTCGCTGCGAGCGCATTGCCCCAGGCGGATTTCGTCCCGGCGGGAATCTCGACCGTATAAACCGTCGCCATCGGGAAGCGGTCTTTGGGTGCAAACAGCAACGTCTTCGTGCCCAGCCAACGCCAGCGGCCTGCGGGTTGCGGCGATAGACGCACGGGGACTTGCCCGGCGGCCAGATCATCATTCGAAGTCACGGCGACCATCGGTTGCGAAAAGGTGATGCTCAGATGCGGCGCGAGCGGCACTTCGCCTTCGGGCGCAAAGCGGGCGATTTCGAGTGGCGCGGTCGTGGGCTTTTCGGGCAGCACGCTGGAACTGGCTGGCGGAAAGGTTTCGTTGAGCGTTTGGCCTGTACGCGGGGGCGGCAAAGAACGTTCGCGCAACGCGAATTCTTTCTCGTCATCCGGTGCGGCTTTGATTGGCGCGAGGCGGCCCACCAGCGCAGTGGTTTCGTTGGCGCTCAGCGGTTGCGCTGCGGGCGTTGGTAATTGTTGCGGGCGATCGTTGGCCTCGCGGCCTTCGCTTAAACGAAATTGCAACCCGCTTTGAGGAGCTTGATTCGCGGGCACAGAGAGCAATCCACGGCGGATTTGTCCGCTTGTGACGGGGTGAAAGAGGAAGAGTGTAAAGAGCAGCAGCACGCCTGCCAGCGGCAGCCATAAACCGGAATTGAGATTGAAACGCATCATGATGGAACCTCGCCGTTTTCTGAGGAGCTTGTCAAAGGGGTTGCGCATGGTATCGAACGCCCCAATGGACGTTTGTTGCCAAAAAATTGTTCCCCTGGGTACGCAGCGCTTCCAGCGTGCGAGCGTCGCGCCGGACGGAACTATGCCGAAGGGTTTCTTTCAGCCTCAATCCGTCTGCTGCCACGCTCGCACCCTGGAAGCGCTGCGCACCCAGGGGTTGCGACTTCTTTGGTGCTGGCTATGATACGCCCTATGCAAAATCCAACCGCTGCCATTTTGGTGATCGGCGATGAAATCTTGAGCGGCAAGACCGCCGACCAAAATGCGCAATTGCTGATCGGCGAATTGCGCGCCTTGGGCGTCGCGCTCAAATGCATTCTGGTCATCCCCGACGACGTGGCAGAAGTCGCGGCCAGCGTGCGTGATTTAGCGGTGCGGTTTGATTACGTGTTTACATCGGGTGGCGTGGGGCCTACGCACGATGATGTGACGCTGGTGGGCGTGGCGCAAGCGTTTGACGCGCCGATTGTGCGCCAGCCGGAGTTGGAAGACCGCTTGCGCCGCTATTTTGGCGAACGGATTGACGAGGCCAAATTGCGCATGGCCGATGTGCCGCAGGGCGCGCAGTTGATCGAAACCGCTGAGATGCGTTGGCCGGTGCTGGCCATGCGCAATGTCTTTATCTTGCCGGGCGTGCCGGAGTTGTTTCGCAAAAAGTTTCTGGCGTTGCGGGAACGCTTCCGCGTCGCGCCGTTTTATGCGCGGGCGTTGTTTACGTTGGAAGATGAATTCGACATTGCCGCGCGGTTGAGCGCCGTGGCCGAGGCGCATCCGCTGGTGGCCATCGGGTCGTATCCGAGTTTTTCGACGCCTGAATACAAGGTCAAACTCACGCTCGAATCGAAAGATGAAGCGGCCTTGCACACGGCAGTCGCGGCCTTGCTGGCCTTGCTCGAGCCGGCGCAGTTGGTGCGGCAGGAAGAAGTTTAGTACACCGACAACTAAGTTCTTTGAGAGAAAGCGGACGGCAACACGTAGTAACGAAT
>JANOWX010000183.1:0-12884 GCA_031418175.1 Acidobacteriota bacterium
CAATAACCGAGATGTTTCGCAAGTCGGTCTTGCGAATAAAATCCGGAGCCTCAGCCGCAAGCTAGAAGATACTGAAGGCAAGTCCTTTTACTACCAATGCTATGTGGAAAGCCCTTTTCTTAACGACCGAGCTAACCATCAGCGAACATCATTCACCTTCTCAAGAGACGGCGAGCTTAATTTTGATGGAGAACTCACTCAAGAGTCTCTCATCGAAGAACTACTCATACACTCAAAAAACCAGCTTGGAGATCATCTTGATAAGCTTTATGACAACATCAAGCACAAAGCCGAGCAACTTGTCAGTCAGAAGTATCCAGAATACCGCACAATGCTAAAGGAGTTCGACACTCACTTAGACGACTTCGGGCAGGATGCAACGGAAGATGAGTTATTGCGGAAGTTAAATGACCTCCATTTCGCACGAGACCTCGAAACTCGCCAACAAGCACAACAACTTCTAGCAAAGGCTGAGAAAGGGGAATACGACCAAACATACGAGGCACAGTTTAAGCATTACATTGAGAGCGTGGATGACACGTCCGCCGTCAATTTGGCTCGTTACGTGATCCACAGGAAAGCCATTTTGAATCTCTTGCGTAAGAGAATGGAAAGTGGAGCAGACGGAAAATACTCACGCGAGGAAGCCATTCACGAGATTGTGTTCCCTTTACGCAGGTCATCCGATGAAACCGAATACCACAGATGGAACCTCTGGATAATTGACGAGAAGCTTGCATTCCACTTCTACCTATCCTCCGACCGCCCAATCTCCGACATCACAGAAGACTCACAGCATGGCAAAGAGCCGGACATTATGGTCATAGACAACCCAGCGGCGTTTGCTGACGCCGAGACATCACCGCTAAACTCAGTGGTGATCGTCGAATTCAAGCGGCCTGAGCGCCCGTCGTATGGAGACGAGGGTGAAGGCAAGAATCCCATAGATCAGGTTCAGGGGTATGTAGATCAGATTCGTGAGAAGAAAGAGGTTACCGTGCGAGGTCGCCGCATCATTGTTAGGGAAACCACGCCATTCTATTGCTACATTATTGCTGACTTGACATCAAAACTACGGGAGATCGCGAAACGTAGAGGATTCACAAAGGCACCGGACGACTTGGGGTATTTTTGGTTCAATCCCAATAACAATGCATACATCGAGCTATTGTCGTTCGATAAACTTGTTCAAGATGCAGAGCAGCGAAACATGGCTCTGTTCAAGAAGCTTGGTTTACATTGAATATGAGGTTGTTTGGAAAGCTCGTTACTGTCGCGTCGTGTCAAAGGAGCAAAGCATTATGCCAACCACTCAAATCCAACCCGACCAGTTGCTAAACGCCGCGCTACAAATGCCGGAAAAAGAGTTCCAGCAATTCATCACCCGCTTGTTCACAGCGAAAGCTAGCCAGCGCGTGCCAACGCTTTCCGAACGCGAGTCTGAACTGCTGCTCAAGATCAACCAGGGGCTTCCGCCCACCGACGCTAGACGGATGAAAGCCTTGATCGCCAAGCGGCAGTCCTACACCATCTCGGAAGTCGAGTTGCAGGAATTGATCCGGCTCACTGACGAGTCCGAGCGGCTAAATGTCGAACGTCTGCGGCACTTGCTTGAACTTGCCCATCTGCGCGGCGTCACGCTCGACGAGGTGATGGCGCAGTTGGGCATTAAACCGGCGGCCTCATGAAAAAACGCAAGGTCTCGCGGCGGCTGCAACGGCTGGTCAGTGAGCGCGCATATTTTGTTGCGAGTATTGCATCAGCCAGGAAGCCTATTCGCCCGACCCCTTTTCAACCGAACACATCATTCCCGAAATCCTCGGAGGCGGCAGTGAAGAGGACAATCTGGCGCGCGCCTGCCAAGGCTGCAATAATCACAAGCACATCAAAACGACTGGTCTTGACCCGATTACATTGCAAGAAATTCCGCTCTTTCACCCGCGCCACGATGCCTGGCGCGAACACTTTGCCTGGAGCCGCGACTTCACGGAATTGGTCGGACTGACGCCGACGGGCCGCGCGACCAGCGCGGAACTTCGTTTGAACCGGGAGAATGTCGTCAACCTCCGGCGTGTTTTGATCCTCGCCGAAAAACATCCTCCGGCGCATCGCTCTGGTTCAACTTAAAACAGCCGCCGCGTCGAATCTGGTCAGGCCATTCACTCGTTTCACTCGGCAATTGAACCGCGCTTCGCAACGCCGCACGCTCCTTTCGTCCAGCGCCGCGTCGCCGACATAGATCACTTGCAAGGCTGACAGATCGTATTTCTCGACCAAGGCATCCGTGGCCAGCAACTCCACGAGTGGCGACATCAGCGGCGCGCGCGTCACGCGGTACTTTTGCAGCGTGTGCAAAAATGCCTGCGGCTCGCAGCGCGGCAGCGTCACCACCGTCGCGCCGTGATAAAGCGCGTAATTGAGCAGCAACAACCCTTGCGGCTGATGAAACGGCGTGACGCCCAGGAATACATCGTGGGCCGTGGGCGGCGGGCCGGCTTCGTTGCTGGCAAACTGCAACAGGCCTAGTGCAAAGGCGTGATGCGTGTGCGCTTCTTTTTGGAGCGTGGCGGCGTTGTCTGCGTCATACAGCAACACGGCCAAATCGTGGCGCGCGTCAATCAACGCATCGGTCGGCAATTCGTTCTCTTGCAAAATGCTCTCGCACAATTCGGCGAAATGTTTGGCGCGCGGCGCGGTGTCAAAGGTGAAGATTTCGCGCAGTGGCGTTTGCTCGACGACTTGCAAGACCTTGTTCAAACCGGCGCCCGTCGTGAGCAGGCATTTGGCACGGGCGTCGTTGAGTTGCGCGGCCAATTCGTTGGGCGCGCAATGCGGATTGACCGGCGTCGCCACCCCGCCCATGGTTGTGATCGCGTGCAAGGCGACCGCGTATTCAGGCAGGTTCGGGCTGTAAAGCGCAAAGACATCGCCTTTGCGATAGCCGCGCTGCGCCAGGCTTTTGGCGACGTGACGCACTTGTGCCCAGAGTTGCGCGTAACTGAGCGTGCGTCCGCTGGCGCCGTCAATCAACGCGGCTTTGGGGCCGAGTTGCGCGGCGTGCTGCAACACGAATTGCGCCAGCGGGATTTCAGGGGCGGTGCGGGGGGGCGGTTGTTTGCGAAAGATCATGGCGTTGCTTCTTTTCGCAGGGCTTCGTCAGCGGCAACACAACCACGACAAAAGAACACTGAACTGAAGGCAAAGAAAATGCCTGCCGCAAAAAAGCGCAAAAGCCGCAAAAAGACCGTGCACCGGTTAAGCGGTTATGCGTTTCTTGCAGCCGGTTTTTGCGCTGGTTGTTTTGTCTTACTCCGCTCCTGCCTGATTCCTGTGTGCACACAAATACTGACACGCGCGGGGCTTCGCCTGTCGCGTGCAACGCTTTCCTTAATTTCGTTAAAGCCCTTGAGCGTGAGCGAAACGGGCGCTTGCCCAGCCCCATGCTCAAGGTATGCTAGCATCGTCTGTGATGCCCTGATGACCAGCGCAAGATAGCCGCAAGCGGGCCTTAAAGTCTTGAATGCGTTTTGAAATTTCTATGAATAGTTGAGGGCGGCGCGCGGCTTAAACAAGCGCCCTGTCTGGATGGCGTATCAGGCTGTGCTGCCATCAGTTAAGCCAATTGTGCAGCGCCCGGCCTTACGCTAGAATGCCCGCGCTTTACGCACTGTTAGGCCAAACGCCGCACTGACTTACCCGCATTGCGGCGTCTGGCGTAGCCGCCCTCCTCCCCCGCGATCAATGAGAGAATTGAGAAAACAATTGGCAGCGCTGGCGATTTTTCTGAAGCGGTAATGGCAAAACCATCAAGTCCCCTTTATGAATTCGGCCCGTTCCGTTTAGACCCGGCGGAGCGCCAACTCGTGCGCGCTGGTCAGACCGTGCCGCTCACGCCAAAGGCCTTCGATACCCTGCTCTATTTCGTCGAAAACCAGCAACGGCTGCTCAGCAAAGACGAACTCATTGCGCAAATCTGGCCCGACAGCTTTGTCGAAGAGAGCAATCTGGCGCAAAACGTCTCGGCCGTGCGCCGCGCCCTGGGCGAAAAACCGGGCGGCGGCCATTACATCGAAACCGTGCCGAAACGTGGCTACCGCTTTGTCGGCGACGCGAAAAAGGTTTGGGCCCAGGCGTCACGTAGCGCCCCGCGCCCCGCGTATGCGCCAGCCCACGGCGGAGTCGGCAACGCAGATGAGTTGTTGCGGTTGAATACTGAAGCGGCGGCTGAGACTGGTTACGCTGCCGACAATACGGCGGATTTCTTTGCTGAGGACGATCAGGAAGTTGGCGCGCCAACCCCTGTCAGCGCAGCCCATTCGTCAATTTCAACAACTGCGGTGCAACCGAGCCGGGCTTCCGACCGGTTGAAATGGTTTGGCCTGGGGATGGCGGCGCTGGCGTTGTTGCTGGCGGGCTGGCTTTTCACCCGCCCCAACAAATCAGCGCCCAAAACCGAGCGCCCACGCCTGGCGGTGTTGCCGTTGCGCAATTTGAAGCCCGCGCCTGATTCCGACTTCTTGGGCTTTTCGCTGGCCGACGCCATCATCACCAAATTGAATTACGTCAGCGCGCTGACCGTGCGGCCATCTGCCATGGTGGCCTCCAGCGCCGCTACCATGGCTGTCAAAACCGGTCAGGCCGAACCCGACCCGCAACAAATCGCGCGCGAACTGAACGTAGACAAATTGCTGACCGGCACCTTCCTCAAAGAAGGCGATGATCTGCGCATCAATCTGCAATTGATTGACGTGCCCAACAAACAGGTGCTCTGGGCGCAATCGCTCGATCTGAAATACGACCGTTTGCTGACCGTGCAGGATCGCGTCACGCAACAAGTCCTCGCCGGTTTGCGCGTCAACCTGACGCCCATCGAATCCGAACAACTCACGCGCAACGCGCCGCGCAACCCGCTCGCTTACGAAGCTTACTTGCGCGGGCTCGACGCCTATCAAGCGGGCGATTACGCGCGCGCCATCAGCGACCTGGAACAGTCCACTACACTTGATACCGAATACGCGGGCGCTTGGGCGCACCTGGGCCGTGCTTACACCGCGCAGGCGTCATTCGCCTTCGGTGGCCGCACGGTTTATCAGCAAGCGCAGCAGGCGTATGAAAAAGCCCTCGCGCTCAACCCGCAAGAGATCGAAGCGCGCATCTTCCTGGCCAACCTCTTCACCGACACAGGCCGCGTCGAAGCGGCCGTGCCGCAATTGCGCACCGTGCTCAAGACCAATCCCGCCCACGCCGAAGCGCATTGGGAATTGGGCTATGCCTACCGCTTTGGCGGCGTGCTGCCCGAATCCATCAAGGAAGGCGAACTGGCGCGCCAACTCGATTCGCAGGTCAAACTGAACAGTTCGGCCTTTAACAGCTATCTGTACGCGGGCCAGTACGACAAATTTTTGCAGAGCCTGCCGCCGCGCAACGACCAGGCCTTCATCGTCTTCTATCGCGGCTTCGCGCATTACTATTTGAATCAGCGGACGCAGGCGGCTGAGCATTTCGAGCGCGCCTATGCGCTCGATCCTTCGCTGTACACCCAAATCGGCAAGGCGCTCAGCGCGGGTTTGTCCGGCGCAACGGCGCAAGGGCTGACCTTGCTGCGCGACACCGAACGCAAGCTGGAAACGGGCGGCGTGATTGAGGCCGAGGGCACATACAAGGTCGCGCAAGGTTACGCTGTGTTAGGTGAAAAGGCTGCGGCCTTGCGCCTCTTGCGCCGCAGCATCGAAGGCGGCTTTTTCTGTTATCCCTACTTCATCACCGATCCGTTGCTGCAAAATCTGCGTGCCGAAGCCGGCTACGCGCAATTGATGGAGGCCGCGAAACAACGACACGAAGCCTTCAAACAAAAATTTTTCTAAGGGAAATAAAAATAAGGGAGCAAGCGGAAAGGCAAGTTGTTTCCGCTTGCTGCGTGATTGCTACGCCGGTTTCAGGCGAGGCCGTTTTCCTTCGCCATTTCGTCCAACAGGCGGCGGGACTTTTTCAGCGTGGCCTGGGCGCGCCGGACACGTTGCCGCAACTCGGTGGGCATGGCGGCGACGCCATATTCGAGTTGCAAACCCACCAGCGCCAGTTCGAGCAGGCGCGGACTATCGGGCACCATTTCGCCGCGCTCCCAACGCGCAATCGTGTTGCCCGACACACCCAGCAGTTCGCCGAATTGCGCCTGCGTGCGGCGCATGCCCAGTCGCATCTGTTTGAGTTGTTCTTTCAGTTCCATTGTCTTCCTCCGGATGGTTGGTTATAGTCTCTTTGACAGCGGCGGAGGTTTCCCCCCGCCGCTTTAGGATGAGCAAGGGGGCTATTCACTAGATAGCTCCCTTACTTTTTTCTCCAATGCTTTCAGCCGGGTTTCGTGGCCTCGCAAAAGCAGGTTCAGCGCCCACCAATGCTCGGTCAGTTCGCCCAGCCACTGGAAAATAAAGTTCACAGCTTGCACTGCGTCTCACCCCTTTCTTGTCAAAGATAGTCAGGGTTTAGCTGACGGGCGTGATTACACGCAATGGACAAATAGAATAAAGGCTATTTTTGGCAGGATGCAGGTATGTTTCAGGTAAGGTCAGGCTGGAAAACCAAGGCGCGCCAGCCGTGCAATCAAGTCACCCAGGTAAGCGCGCAATTCGCCAACCGTCACGCCGCCCGGCGGAATCAGGTCGTCACCTAATTCAATCTGGCTGAGCACCCAACTGAGTTGCGCGGCGGTCAGGCCACTGTCTTTCTGGCGCGCTTGTGGCAAGGCGTCTTCCATCCGATAGCCCAAGGCTTCGAGCGCCCGCATATCTACCAAGTCGCGGAGTTCCGAACGTCCGAGCAGCGCGCACAATTTGTTGACGAGAATCTCGGCGGGCGGGTCAACCCGGATGCCATTCAACCACGGCTTATCCGCTACGATTTGCGGAACCCATTCGCGCACCAGATCAATCACGACGGCCTCGGCGCCGCGTTTCAGCAGCAAACGGCGAAAATCGGGCGCGGTCTGGATGGCTTCGAGCGAAGCGCCGAACTGCCGCGCCAGTTCCGCTGTCAGCGCCACACCATCATCCAGTGCTTCGTTGAGTGTGAATAGATCAAGGTCGTGCGTTTCGCGGTGGCCTAGATGAAAGCCCGCGAGCGCCGCCCCACCGGTCAGAAAGAAGCGGTCTTCCCGTTGAAAAAAGGCTTGCAGGAAATGCTGTTGCAGCGGGCTCAGTTGGCTATTCATTCAGCAGCCCCTCGCGCCGCCAATGGGCAAACAGGAATTCCCAAAACGCGCGCCGCCGCCCCAACTGGGGCGCCAATTGCGGCCAGCGCCGCCAGACTTCTTGCGGCGTAGTGAAGCGCCAAACATCGGTATCGCGCGCCTCGCGCAAGAGTTTCGCCAGCAAGCGCGTTTGCTCCGGCGGCGAAGCGGTTTGCAGCCGCTTGTGCAATTCCGCGACCGTCAGCGGCTCGTCCCACAAAAAGTAGGGAATCGCGGCGGGATCGTTCAAATCGGAGGAAAGCGCGACATTCATAGTAAAGCTCCCAGCAGAATTCGTGGGCAAAGGATAGAGGTTCAATGAAAGGCGCGCAACGGCGCGCAGGAGCGCTCACAAAACAAAAAAGCGCGAGAGCCGAGCCTGCCTGCGCGGTCGCGGCTCGCACTCTCACGCCTTCAGCAATCAGCAGCAAGCTGCCGGACTGCCAACTCAATTATTGGGCGCGTCGAAGCCCTGGAAGCCGACCTTGAACGGCACCGTCGCCGCATCAATGGATTTCAGGAACTTGAGCAAGGCAGCGCGATTGGCCGCATCGTTGAGCGGATCGGCTTGGAACGGATTCAAACCGGCCCGCCGATGCGTCGTGTTGGTCAGGATGTCGTCAATCGTGACCGCCGAACCGTTGTGCAACAGCGGCCCCATGGCCCACGCGCCCAACAACGACGGCGGCGCGTAACCATCGGCGCCCAGCGGCGCGGCGCCGTTCTGCCGAATCTCGTTCACGTTCGCGGCGTTGAACGTGCCCACCTGGCGCAGGAAGCGTATGACCTGGCCGTTGACGACTTCGACCGTCGCGGGCGGCGGCGTGTAATCGCGGCGCGCCGTTGACCAGCCAGCCCCGCCGTGACAATCCACACAACCGGCTTGCTCGAACAGCTTGCGGCCTTTGATGACGTCGCGATTGTCGCGGCTAAACAGCGGCAAGCGGCGCGCGGGCGAAAGCGGCGCGCGAATGCCACGGGCGATGAATTCGCTCAGAGCATCCAGCGCCGCGCTGCGTTTGGTGTTCGGCAGCGCGAAGGCATTCAGCGTCGGGTCTGGCGCGCCCGTCACGGTGTTGTCGAGCGTGATTAAGCCCAAGCCGCCCGACGTGCCGCGAATGTTGTTCTCGAAATCCTGCACCTCATCGAAGATCGCCGAGTAATTCAGAATCTTCTGGTCATTCGCATTTTTCGGATTGAAGGTCGCGTGCAACGGCACGCTGCGGCGCGGCCCGGCGCCGAAAATCCACACCACCTGATCGGTGAAGCCGTTGGCGTGGCACGACACGCAACCGCTCCAGCCTTCGCTCGCCAGACGGCCTTCGGGAATCACGGGCCCGAGGGTCGGCAGGTCAACGCGCGCCGAGCTATAAAAAATCGCCTTGCCGTATTGCACGGTCGCTTCGAGGGTGCCGGGCGTCGGCAGCGCCGCCGTGCTGACTGTGGCGATTTTGGTTTGCGTATCCAGGTTGATCACCGACACATCGCGCGAGACTTCGTTGGCGACATAAGCGCGTGTGTCATCGCGGCTGAGCGCCACGCCAATCGGTTTCTGGCCGGTGGCGATGCGGATGACATTGCCGCTTTCGCCTGCCGCCTTGGGAGCGTTGATGGTGGGCGCGCCGCTGTCGTCGAGCACGACTTTGACCAGGATGTTGGCCGCCGAAGCCACCACCCAGCCTTCGTTGCTGTTGTTCTCAAAGGCCATGTGCCAGGGCATGCCCAGGAAGAGTTTTTGCGGGCTGGCGGGTTCAAACTGAATCCCGCGATTCATGTTGATCGTCGGGCCTTCTTTGTCGGTGGCCGTGTCAATCACGTTCAGAAAGGCCTGCACGTTGACGTTGAAACGCACCGGCCCATCGGGCGAAGCAGCGTTGTTCGGCAAATAGGCGCGGCCATTCTTGATCGCAATGGCATTCAGCGAATTCGGAAACGCGCCCGTCTTCACGGTGAAGGTCGCCGGATTGGTCGCCGCGATGCGTTGCAGCGCCGAACCATTCGCGTTGAAGCCGACATCGGCGCTGGGCGCCAAGCTAACCTGACCGACCACGCTGTCAGTGTTGGTCGAGATCACGGTGACTTGCCCCTGTTTGTAATCGTCCGCGCCGATCAATTTGCCGGGCACGTCCACGGCGTTGAATTCGGCGACGTAAACTTTCTCGTCTGTGTCCGTGGTGTCGCCATCGCTGGTGATGGCGATGCCGCGCGGTTCGACACCGACGTTGGGGATGGTGCGCGCGATCGTGTTGGTCGCGGTATTCACCACAGTCACATCGTTGGAGCGCGCGTTGACGATGTAAAGCTTGCTGCCATTCGGCGTCAGCGCCAGGCCGTAAGGTTCAGTGCCGGCCAGGAGCGTGCCGGTGATTTCGAGCGTCGCGGGATTGATGATCGAAACGGTGCCGCTGATCGTGTTGGCGACGTAAACGGTGCCGTTGGGCGCGATGGCCAGGTTGTTGGGTTCATCACCGACTTTGATTTCGGCGACTTTCTGGTTGGCGTCGTTTTCGACATTGATAACCGACACGCTGTCGGTATCGGGATTGCAGACCCAGACGGCACGGCCATTGGGCGCGAGGGCGATGGGGCTGGATTGCGTCGGCCCATTCGCGGCAGCTTGGGCAGTCGCGCGGGTGAGCGGCGCACCTTGATAGCACAAGGCGCCCAGCCCGGCTGCAAAGGCCAGGCATAAGGCCAACTTCAAAAAGCGTGGTTTCATAAGAGTTCCTCCATACGGTTTGGCGTTTGGTTTCGCAGTGATGCGCCGGTCGCTCCGCGCATCTGGGACGTGCTGTGGCACGCGTAATCGTGATCAATTGAATTGTTGCGTTCAACGGGCCGCAGTTTAGCTGTTGGGCGGAGTTGAAGTCTTGCGGGAAGGATAAAAGTTTCTTGAAAGATTTTTGAAAGGATTGACTGTTGACGAGTCAGTTACTTCAGCGGCGCGGCCTACCATAGACGTTCTAGTCTGCGGCGACTTGATGGCAGACCAACCCGCCTTTCAGCGACAGACTTCCGCAGACTAAAGCGGGACATCCAAGCTTGAAACACTTAGGTACAACTGAGCGCAGCAGGCGCAGGTGCTTCATTTTCAATCAGTATTCCCATCACGGCGGTTCCGACATAGCCAGGCTACGGTACGCGCCAGCGATTGCGTCCGCCGCCGCGCGCCGTTATGCTGCGCCCGCGCTTCCACCATTCACGCAACCAAAGACCACAGAAAAGAAAGGATCACTCGATGAAACCCGCTCTGTTCCGTCACCACCTGCTAGCGGCGCTCTTGCTCTTGCTGGCCGCTCTGTTCTGGCTGCCGCAGTCCAGGACAGCACATTCGCAAATACCCGCCGCTGCCCAGACACAAACTGCTCGCAAACTGGAACTGATGCTCCACTTGCGCGACGGCGTGAAGCTCGCCACCGACGTTTATCTGCCCGCTGAAGGCAAAGGGCCGTGGCCCGTCGTGCTGACGCGCACCCCCTACGGCAAGGGCAATAACAATCGGCTCTGGACGGACAACGGTTACGTTTACGTCGCGCAAGATTGCCGGGGCCGTTTCAAAAGCGAAGGCAAATACATGCCGTTCATGGACGATCATCTGGACGGTTACGACACGGTCGAATGGATCGCCCAGCAGGAATGGTGCAACGGCAAAGTCGGCATGATCGGCGGTTCGGCCATGGGTATCACGGCGAATCAAGCTTCGATCATGGCCCCGCCGCACCTGACCGCGCTGTATGTGCAGGTCGCTCCGGCCAGCGCCTACCAGCATGCGATTTACACCGGCGGCGTCTTTCGCAAAGAGATGAACGAGCAGTGGCTGAAAGCTCAAAAAGCCGAAGACGTGCTGAACCTGACCATTCAGCACTACAAAGACGACGGCTATCTGAACATCCGCGAAGGCCGTCTGCATTGGGAGAAAGTGCAGGTGCCCGTATATAACTGGGGCGGCTGGTACGACATTTTTGCGCAGGGCAACATTGATAATTTCGCCGGGCTACAAAGCAAGGGCGGCGGTCTGGCGGCGGGCAATCAGAAACTGATGATGGGCCCCTGGGCGCACGGCCAGGTCGAAGAGGTCAAATATCCCAACGCCCAGCCCGATCAAAAAGACGCCCAACGCTGGTTCGATTACTGGCTGAAGGGCGTCAACAACGGGATCATGGACGAGCCGCCGGTCAGCTATTACGTGATGGGTGACACGACCGACCCCAAAGCGCCCGGCAACGAATGGCGCACGGCGGCGGTTTGGCCGCCGCCTGCCAAGGTCACTTCCTACTTCCTGCAACCTGATGGCAAGTTGAGCGAGACGCTCGTCAGCGCAGCCAAGGGCAGCAGCACCTATCAATACGACCCGAAAGCGCCCGTGCCGACAGTGGGCGGCGCGTTGCTCTTCGGCAAGAAAGGGCCGCTGGATCAACGCGTGATCGGCGCGCGCAAAGACGTGCTGAAATTCCAGACGCCCGTATTGGACGCGCCGTTGGAAGTCACCGGCCAGGTCATCGTCGAACTCTTTGCCGAATCGGATTGCCCCGACACCGACTGGATGACGAAGCTGGTGGACGTTTACCCCGATGGCACAGAACGGCTGGTGCTGGACAACGCCCTGCGCGCGCGCTTCCGCGAAGGCTTCGACAAAGAGGTCTTTATGAAAAAGGGCGAGGTCTACAAATTCAAAGTGGACTTGTGGTCAACGAGTTTGGTTTTCAACAAAGGCCACCGGCTGGCGCTGCACCTTTCCAGTTCGAACGATCCGCGCTTCGATCCGAATCCCAACACGGGCAAGCCGTTGCGCGCCGATGCCGAAACGCGCGTGGCGACGAATACGATTCATCACAGCCGGGTGCGGGCGTCGCGCGTGCTGTTGCCGGTAGTGAAAAGTTATGACGGGAAGAAGATGGCAAACAAGTAGCAAGGACATTTAGCCGCCGCTGAACACAGCGGCGCGCCGATCAGATAGAAGCTCTATCAGCGCGCTTCTGCGTTCATCTGCGGCTATTGAACACCCCGCAAGCGCGCCAATTCCGCACGCAACTCGGCGGCTTCAGCTTCGGCACGTTCGGCGCGTTCGGCTTCACGCTCGGCGCGTTCGGCCTCACGTTCGGCGCGTTCGTTTTCTTGCGTCGCGGATTCCTTGCCAGTCGGGATCAACTGGCTTTGCGCGTCGCACCAGCGTATCCACGTGTCGCTGATTCCTTCATAACGGCCTTCCCATAAGGTCAAACTCAAGCCCAACAGCGGCAAGCTAAAATCCTCGCGCAGCCGGTACCGTTTGGGGAAACCAGTTTCATACACGCGCAAGACCGTCTCGCTCAGTTCACGAAACGGATCGAACACTACGTAGTAAGGGATGCCCCATTCGGCGTAGCGCCGCAACTTGCTGCCGAGTTCATTGCCCGCGTCGTTTGAGATGACCTCCACTACCGCGTCGGGCACTTTGCTAAATTCCCAGACGAAGTAGCTGCGCATTTCGTCGGCATTCCAATCTTTGCCAGGCTGCACGTCCAGACTCAGAAACATGTCCGGGACCAACGGCGGCTGGTGTGGCGAAAAAAAGACACCCACATTCGCATCAGCCAAAAATGGTCTGCTCGTGGTGGCAGCTTCGGTGGCTTCTTCGTTGGGAGGCGGTGTCCACGAACTGTAAAGTGGCTCGACCAGC
>JANOWX010000184.1:0-3232 GCA_031418175.1 Acidobacteriota bacterium
CTGCAAACAGCCGCTTGCTGACGCGCGGTACTGTCCCCGCCTCGCGTGTTCTGATTTAGCCCGCTGCGCGCAGCCAGGTAAAAACTATGTCGCTCTTCAATGTCTACAAAATTGCCACGCAAGGAATGACCGCCCAGCGCGAGCGTTTGGAAGCCGCCGCCGCCAATCTGGCGAACGCCAATACGACGCGCACGCCGGCGGGCGGGCCGTATCGCCGCCGCGATACCATCTTTGAAGCCACGCGCATCGAACAGCCGGGCACGGGCTTCAACGCAGTTTTTGAACGCAGCGCCAGCCTGTTCGCTGACACTTGGCCGGACGAATCTGAAGGCCAGCCGCGCGGCGTGCAAGTGACCACACGCCTGGCCGCCGCGAATGAAGTGGTCAAACGCTATCAGCCCAATCATCCCGACGCCGATGCCAACGGCATTGTCTTGTTGCCCGAAGTAGACCCGCTCGAAGAGACCGTCAACATCCTGTCGGCGGCGCGTTCGTTCGAGGCCAACGCGACCGCCTTCAACACGGCCAAAGAACTGTCGCGCGCCAGCCTCAGACTCGGAGACAACGGATGAGCGCGGTCATCACCACAGCTTTAACGCCCGCTGGCACGCCCGCCGTCACGCCCGCTGTCACGCCCGCCGTCAGCGGCGCGGGGCAAACGGCTGGCGCGGCGCTCGGCACAGGCGCGGGCGACGGTTCGTTTGGCTCGTTGGTGCGCGGCGCGGTTGAACGGTTGGATCGCGGCCAGCACAACGTCGAAGAGGAAATGGCGCGCGCCGTGGCCGGTGAATCGCCCGATTTGCACCGCACGATGGTGGCGCTGCAAGCCGAAGACCTGAGCTTTCAACTGGCGCTGCAAGTCCGCAACAAGGTGATCGGCGCTTACGAAGAGATCATGCGCATGCAGGTCTAAGTGAATTGCCAAAACGCTCTCCGCTGGCAAAGGAATGGCGGCAAGGGAATGGTGATGTTGGTCAACAGTTTGATTCCTTTGCCTCAATTCGCTTGCCTGCTCAGGCTGAAATAAATTTTGGCAACTCGCTTCGCCGCGTCTGTCCGTACTAATGGCCAATCCGTTAAATCAACTCAAAGAGCTTTGGCAGCGCCTCACCCTGGCGCAACGCGCGACTATTGGGGGCGCGGCCGTGGCGACTTTGGGCTTGCTCGGCGCGCTGATTTATTTCGGCACCCAATCGGAATACGGTGTGTTGTTTTCAGAACTCAAAACCGGTGACGCGCAGGCGATCATAGACAAGCTCAAAACGGCCAATGTGCCGTACAAGCTCGCGAATGGCGGCACCGCCATCAGCGTGCCGCAAGAGCGTGTGGCCGAATTGCGCGTGCAAATGGCGGCGGAGGGCGCGCTGTCAGGCGGGCATGTGGGCTTCGACATCTTCGACAAGAACAGTTTCGGCGCGACCGATTTTGCCCAACGCGTCAATTACCAGCGCGCGCTCGAAGGCGAACTGGCGCGCACGCTCGAAGGCATGGACGAACTCGAAACGGCGCGTGTGCATATCACGCCGGCGCGCGAATCCATCTTTACGGAAAAGGCGGAAAAGGCCAAAGCCTCGGTGGTGTTGCGCGTGCGGCGCGGCCGCGAAATCTCGCGTGAACGCACAATGGCTATCACGAATCTGGTCGCCAGCGCCATCGAAGGCCTCGAACCCGGCGATGTCTCCGTGCTGGATGCGCAAGGCCGCGTGCTCGCCGCGCCCAAACGCGACAAGGCGGCCTGGGCCGATAACGCGGATGAATTCAACTCGCACCTCGACGCGCGCCAACGCCTGGAAGCCAACACCGCCGCGCGTGTCGTCGCGTTGTTGGAACCGGTCATCGGTCAGGGCCGCGTGCGCGCCGAAGTCAGCGCCGAACTGGATTTCAGCCAGATCGAACAGACCGCCGAAAAGTACGATCCGAAATCGGCGGTCATCCGCAACCAACAAACCTCGCAGGAATCGCGCAATAGCAAGTTAGCGCCCAACGGCGGGGTCGTAGGCGCCAGGGCCAATGATCCAACTACTACACCGGTGGCGACACCACCTGCACCGACACCGGCACCGGCGCTGCCCACGACAGCAGCAACGGCGCAGCAGGCAACACCCGCGCCCGTCCCGCTGTTGGGCGACCAGCGCTCCGCCGCCAATACCAATTACGAAATAGACAAGACGGTCACGCGCACAGTGGATGGCGGGGGCCGTTTGCAACGGCTCTCGGTTTCGGTCGTGGTTGATAATCCGGTCGTCAATGGCAAAGCCACGCCGCGCGCCGAAGAAGAACTGAAAAAGCTGCAGGAACTGGTGACCGCCGCCGTCGGCATCAACACTGAACGCGGCGATCAAATCGCGGTCAAGAGCATCGCCTTCGATCAGCCCGTGCCCGTCAATCCATCGTTGCTGGAGCGGTACGGTTACCTGCTGCCCAACGCCGTTAAATACAGCTCGCTGCTGCTGGTCGCCTTGCTGCTGGGTTTCTTTGTGTTACGGCCGGCGCAACAGGCGCTGCAAAAGGCGTTGCAAGCGCCGCACGAACAGAGGCTGTTGCCACCGTCTTCCGCAGCAGCCGCCTTGACCGTCGGCGCGGCCATTCACGCCGCCGACAACGCCAATGCCATCGGTGCTGGCCACGGCACGGGCGAAACGGCGGCCCTGCCCGCCGCGTCAGCGGAAAGCCTCTTGCTGGAAACACAAACATCCGGCGCTGAGGCGGTCAGCCTGACGACGCCGCGCACCGTGGCGGAACTGGAAGCGGCGATTGCCCGCGAACTCGAATCAGACGTGCCCGAATTGAAACGCACGCATGCGATCAAGAATCAACTGGTCGAAATGGGCGTGCGCGATCCCGAAATGCTGGCGCGCACCATTCGCGGCTGGCTGGAAGAGAAAAAGACTTAGTACTCCGTCAGGTTGAATTTAATGGACACCAGAACAGGGATAACCGACAGCGTAGGGGCAGACCTGCGTATCTGCCCCGGTCAGGTAAGACGTATGCAGGTAGGTTTGACGCCACCTGGGCAGACACAGAGGTCTGCCCCTACGCTGTCGTATCCCTCATTTTCAGCTTGATGGAGTACTAAGTAGGCGGGCAAAAACAATCAGGCATTTAGACAGGATTGACAGGATTTACTGCTGGATTTACAGGATGCAAACTGCCCAGTGCTGACCAAGTGTTCAACCCTTTCCTGTTAATCCTCTTAACAATCTTGTTAATCCTGTCTAGACCTGCTTATTTT
>JANOWX010000185.1:0-2614 GCA_031418175.1 Acidobacteriota bacterium
GCGGTAAACAAAGGGCTGGCTGCGCGGCTGTTTTTTCGAGCGGGCTTTGCGCGCTTCATCGCGGGTCAAGCCTTGCTCGGCGATGCGCGTGACGAAGTGGCGCATGGTCTCGACATTGGGTTGTCGAACCACTTGCAAGAGCAGCGACTTAGAGTTGATGTCGGCGCGACGACATTGCTCTTTGACATCATTCGGCAGCGTGGCAATCGTGAGGGCTTCGGTGACGGTCGAGCGCGACTTGCCGATCTTTTTGGCGATCTCGTCGTGGGTGTAATCGAAGCGTTCGGCCAGCACCTGCAGGCCTTCGGCTTCCTCAAACGCAGTCAGGTCTTTGCGCTGCAGGTTTTCGATTAGCGCGATCTCGGCGACTGCACGGTCATCCACGTCCATCTCTATGCAGGGGAGTTCGGTCAGGCCGACCTCACGCGCGGCCCGGAAACGGCGCTCGCCGGAGATAATCATGAAGCGTCCGCCGACTTGCGAAGGCCGCACCAGCAACGGCTCCAAGACGCCTTTTTCACGCACCGAAGCGATCAATTCCTCAAGGTCGCCGAATTCGATGCGGGGCTGTTGCGGGTTGGGTTCGAGCCGGTCGAGCGGGATCATACGGCCGATGGGCGCGCCACGCAGCGAGGCCAACTCTTCGACATAGTGGCGGTCGGCGCGCATTTTCAGATTGATTGGCAAACCACGTTTAACTGATGACACGGCGTAGCACCTCTTCGCAAAGTTTGGCGTATTCGATGGCGCCGCTGGACGTGGGCGCAAAGGTAAAAATGGATTCGCGGTAGGCTGGGCTCTCTTCCAACCGCACCGATCGCGAGATGGTAGTCTTGAAAACCTTGTCGCCGAAAACCTGGCAGATTTGATCAAAGATGTCTTTGGACAAGGTCGTGCGCTTGTCGTGCAAAGTGACCAGCACGCCCAAAACTTCCAATTGCGGATTTGGACGCGCCTTGATGCGCTCGACTGTTTCCAGCAAATCGTCCGTGCCCTCTAGCGCAAAATACGACGATTGAATCGGAATGATCAGATGCGTGGCGGCGACCAAGGCATTGACGGTTATCAGACCAAGCGTAGGCGGCGTATCAATCACCACCACGTCATAGTTGCGCGACACAGGGTCAAGCCGGTCTTTCAGCCGAAACGGCGCATCCAGTTCACCCACCAATTTGCCTTCGAGTTTGGCCAGGCTGATGCGAGCGGGCAATACGTCGAGGTTTTCGATTTTGGTCTGTTTGACGATTTCGGAAAATGGTAATGACGGCTCTGTCAGCAGGTCATAGGCAGAAAGCTCAACATCCTGCATATCCAAGAAGGAGATGGTGCTGTTGGCCTGCGGGTCGAGGTCGGCCAACAAGACGCGCTTCCCTTTCTGCGCCATGGCTGCCGCCAAATTGATGGCGGTCGTAGTCTTACCGACTCCGCCTTTTTGATTGGCGATGGCAATCTTTAATCCTTGCAACGGCTTGCTCTCCCGCAACGCGCTAAGACGGACATCTTGAGAACTGCTTTTACTGCTATGTGAAATTGAAGGTTGGGATTCAAAAGCGGCGCAATCCTAAGCCAGCAACGAGACAACTGTCAACACAGCCTTTCCTGGCAGGAAACTATCTCTAAAGCTGACTACATTTTATAGTCGCTGATATCACCTATTTCTTCAGGCCATTCAACCTCTTCATCGGCGTCCAAGTCGTCATCCAGGCTTTCCACTTGGTTATGGTGCGAAGCGAGGATCACCTCTTCGCGCACGAAGATGGGGCAATCAGCCCGCAAGGCCAGCGCAATCGCGTCGCTGGGGCGCGCATCAATGAAAACATCCGAATCGTTAACGGCCACCTCAATGACGGCAAAAAAAGTATTCTCTTTTAACTCCGTGACGATGACGCGTTTGATGTAGCCGCCCAATTCGGTGATGACATTCTTTAAGAGGTCGTGCGTCATCGGGCGCTGGGGTGCAATCTTCTCAATTTCGGCCGCGATTGAATTCGCCTCGAATGGTCCAACCCAAATCGGCAGCATCATTTCGCTTTCCAGGTCCTTGAGCAAAACGATCGGCGAATTCGTGGTCGGATCCATCAGCAACCCGCGAATTTTCATCTCTCTTTCCATATCAAGTACTCCTTTTACCTTCCGTTCCCAACAGCCTGCCTGATCATAGTTTATAAATTGCTTAAGCCGCTGCTTTAGCTGCTTCTTCATTGACCGAGTACCGGACGGCAACCCCACGCAAACTGTTTTGGGTGGCAGCCGTAATCCTGACCTGCACTAAATCCCCCAGCTTTTGCGTGCCCAAGGGAAAATTCACGACCTTATTGCAGCGCGTATGGCCTGTGAATTCAGCCTCGGAACGCGTGCTTTTCCCTTCAACCAATACTTCAACGGTCTGGCCCAAATACCTGGCATAACGCTGTTTCTGGACGCGTTGCTGTAACTCTTGCAGACGCAGGAAGCGCTCCGTCTTGACCTCTTCAGGCACACTGTCGGTATAAGTGGCAGCCGGTGTTTTTGGCCGTGGCGAATACTTGAAGATATACAAACCGTCATATCCGACCTCGGCCACAAGGCTTAAAGTTTGCTGGAAGTCCTCTTCAGTCTCGCCCGGGAAGCCCAC
>JANOWX010000186.1:0-3120 GCA_031418175.1 Acidobacteriota bacterium
CAGCGTCGCCCCGGCCCGCGTCTCCTGCGGCAAGAAGACGATGCGGAAGGCGTGCGCTTCGGGATCATCGAGCAATTCGTATTGCGTGTAGGCATCAAGCGCGAAGAGGCGGGTGAGCGGCGGCGCGGCGCGCAAGGCATCATCAGCGGGTGCTGGTGCTTGCTGGGTGCGCGGTTGCTGTGCGGCTGTCCAAAGTGGCGGCAGGGTGAACATGACGGCAAGGCCGAATATGGCGAGCCAGGTGCGCAAGGAAAGCATAGGTTTGTCCTCTGTTCAGGGCATCGCGCGGGGAAAGCTTATTTTCACGCCGTCGCGTACTGGGTAAATGGCCGGAGCGTGGGATGGCGAAAGCCCAACACGATCCGGTCTTTCGGAACGCCCGCGGCTTCCAAGTCAGTGGCGATGCCCTCTTCGGTGTTGTCTTCCTGAATCAGGATTTTGCCGTTGGCGATTTCCAGGTGGGCAACGACGCTGTAATGATGTTGCACGCCTTCCCAACCCAGCGTCACCAGCGCGTATTGGCTACGCTCACTATCAAACAGCAAGCGCGTCTCCACCCCGGCGGCGGCGCAGGGATATTCGGCATAAGCGGCCAGCACACGCTCGGCGATGTCAGCTAAAACTCGGTTATCCATTGCAAGACCTCCTCTTTTTGCGGATCGAAGACGAGCAGTTGAATCCGCTTTTCTTCAGCAGCAAATACCCGATGGAATCTTGATCCTTGAAGACCGCGTCATAGGTCAGCTTACGCCGCCCGCGCCAGATCAAGCCGCAACTGTAGTCCCAGGACACGCAGTAATTTCGTCACCTCAGACCATTGCAGCGGCGTCGCTGGCAATGGCATTTGCCGCGCTTCCGCCACGTCGCGCAACGCCAATTGAAACGCCGCTTCGTCGCTCTCTTCCAACACTGCGTTCAGGTAACCCGTGGCGTATTCCGGGTCACGCAACCGCTCCAACAGGTCTGCTTTGTAACTCACAGCTTTCATCATTGTTGTTCCTCGCGTTCACGGGCACGCTGTTGATAGTCCGCCCAGAATTTCTTTGCCCGCTTGATGTCGGCGACCTGCGTTCGCTTGTCGCCCGCACAGAGCAAAACAACCAGCGTCATTCCCGCCATTGCCAGATAGACACGATAGCCCGGCCCACAATCTATCCGCAACTCCGAAACTCCGCCACCGACGGCTTTGACATCGCCCGGATTGCCGCTGCGCAAGCGCGCCAACCGCGCGTCAATACGCATCTGCGCGTCACGATCCTTCAAGGCCGCAAACCATTCACGAAAGGGCGAGGCGCCGTCGCGCGTTTGGTAGTATTCGATCTCTTTCGGCTGCGTGTTCATCGGTCAAGCCTTTGGAAAAATCGTGCCGACAGCGCGCCGCGTTTACGGTTTGAAGCTGCTTTGCGCTTGCCGCAGCGCCGCGAGGATGTCATCGCGCTTGGGTGACTGCAACGCGCCGATCAGTTGCCGCAACCAGTCGCGCCGCGCGGCCAGCGGTTCGTGCGTGCCGATGAAATGCAGCGTGCCGTTAAAGCTCCACCCGACGCGAAAGTCGGCGGGTTGTAGGGCTACGGCGGCGCTGAGCGCGGCGAGTTTGGGTTTGACCGACGCCGCTTTGCCCAGCGCCAGCGCGTTGGCGATCTCGATGACGCGCAGCGCGATTTGCGTTCCGGCGTCCAATTTCGGATTGGCAATCAGCGACGCCAAGCGCGTTGCGGCTTCGGCAAAGCGTGCCGTAGTGAAATGGTTTTCCGCCCAAGCGATTTGCGCGGAGAGGTTGTCAGGGTCGAGCTTGACGCAACGTTTGTTGAGCGCAAAGGCTTCGGAAAAGCGGAAAAGCCGTTCGCGATAGATGCCTGACAGCCGCTCCAATCCTTTCACGTAATTCGGCCTGGCGCTCAGCACTTCCGCATAAGCCAGTCCCGCTTTTCCCCAATCTTCTAAAAGGTAATGAGCCTCAGCCAGATTGTTTTGGGTATTAAACCAATCTTGTGGCAAGAATTTGCGTTGCCTGACTTGTAAGGCCAATGCAAAAGTCGCAATCGCTTTGCGCACGAGCTTTTCTCTATCCTCAGCGCCAACCTGTTCAGCCTGATAACGCAAGGCTACGCCCAGATTGCGGCAGGTCCTCGCGGGTAAAAACGGTGAGCGCCATGTAATAGGCTTGGACGGCTTCGGCGAACAAGCGCGCGGCCTCCGTGACTTCCGCCTGGCTGGCTTGGTCTCGGAGTGCGTTGCCTAGGTTGTTTAGCGTAATCGCCCAATCCTGCGGCAGTTTCTCGCGGGTGAAGACGGTGAGCGCCAAGCGAGCGGCTAGCACGGCTTCGGCGGAGTCGCCTGATTCAGCGAGCAAGCGCGCGGCTTCTTCAAAATCATTATTCTGAAACGCCTTCAAGCCTCTGGTGCGTTTGTCATCTTTGGGGTTCACCGTGCGGGCATATCGGCTGATGGCTTCTTCCATCTTCGCCGTCGTCAGGCCGTAATCCTTTTCCCATTGGCGCAAGAGGTCGGTCATGACTTGCGCTTTGAGAGCAGCAATTTCGGCTTTGTTCTCGGCGTCCTGCACGGCGAGGGAGCGGTTTTGCTGGCGCGCTTCGCTGAGCTTGCGGGTGAGTTCGTCTTTGATGCGCGAGATTTGTTCGTTCAGGCGCGCGGGCGTCAGCAGGGCGAGCGAGCCTTTGGGTACGATGACGACGGTCAGCGATTGGTGGGCGAAGTATTCGGCGCTGGGCAGGTTCCAGTGGCCGTCTACGGGGTCGTTGATGAGCCAGCCGTCTTTTTTCACCAGCAGCGTGAGCGTCTGGCCGGGCTGGTATTGATTGCTCACCGCAATCGCAAACCGTCCGTCGGCTTTGGTCGCGCTGAAGGCATCGCCGCGCACTGCGATTTCTGTATTGGTGACGGGACGGTCTTTGTCGTCTTTCAATATGCCCTTGAGCGTGACGGTGGTTTGCGCAAAGGCGCGCTGGCTCACGAGCAAGAACAAGCTGAACAGAATGGCTTTTCGCATAAGGTTCCTCACTGCAATAAAAGCGCGGAGCGTGGGCCGAGCCCCACCGTTAACGAGGGCTACCGCGGCCGTGCGGCCAGCGGAAACAACAGACGCAGGGGGTCGGTAGC
>JANOWX010000187.1:0-18507 GCA_031418175.1 Acidobacteriota bacterium
CAAATTCCGCATAAGCCCGCGCGCGCGCCCAGGCAAAAAACTTGGCCAGATCAACGTCAGCTTGCATCGGTTCCGCCTTTGGTTTGAGAAGATGGGATCACGCGCCGGATTCTCAAAGCCAGGGCTGAGACTGTCAAGCCGGGCGTGGCTGTGATAGCTTGCGCACACCCCACAGCTTCAAAAATTGCTTTCCCAAACAAGGAGTGAAGATGCAAAGACGTAGCTTTTTATTGAGCGCCGCGTGGCCGTTGCTGGCAGGGTTACCGGTGCGTGCCGGAGCCGTGCAGCTTGGCGGTTTGAGCGACAGCAAGATCATCGCCGGCTTGAAAGAG
Source organism: Acidobacteriota bacterium (assembly GCA_031418175.1). Taxonomy (GTDB): domain Bacteria; phylum Acidobacteriota; class Blastocatellia; order RBC074; family RBC074; genus JACPYM01. The sequence continues at coordinate 333 of JANOWX010000187.1, forward strand.
GCGTTGGAACTCGGCACTGGCAACGCCGTCAACCTGACGGGCAAGCTTGACGGCTTCTTCAAAAACGCCGCAATCAAAATCCTGATGCCCAAACAATTGCGCACGGTCGAAAAAACGCTGCGCACGCTGGGGCAGAGCGCATTGGTAGACGAATTTGTTTTGAGCATGAACCGCGCCGCTGAAAAGGCCGCACCCGAAGCACGCAAGCTGTTTGTCGGCGCGCTCAAGGAAATGACCTTTGATGACGGGCGCAAGATTCTGTTTGGCAACGACACCGCCGCGACCGAGTATTTCAAAGGCAAGACCACGGTCAAACTCGTCACCGCCTTTCGCCCCATCGTCAGCCAGGCGATGAACGATGTAGGCGCGACGCGGCAGTACAAAGATTTGATCGGACGCTTACAGCAAATCCCCTTTGTCAAAACGCAAGCGCTGGACATTGACGAATACGTAGTCGGCAAGGCGCTCGACGGCTTGTTCTTTATGGTCGGCGAAGAAGAGAAGAAGATTCGCAAAGACCCGTTGGCGCGGGTGAGCAGCATTTTGAAAGATGTGTTTGGGCGGCGGCGCTGAGGTTGACCTATGCCGGTTACAAGAAATAAAGGCGGAGCGAAGTTCGACGAGCAACGTTACGGCGAGTTGCTGGGCGAGGCTTTGCCTGTTTGGATTGAGCGCCGCAGCCAGCATCGCCGTTTACTGACTTTGGTTGAAAGGCTGATGGATAAAGGCGCAGCGCGTTCGCTCGAAGAAGATATGCTGCTGGACTTGCTGGCTTATTTGATTGCGGATTATGAGCAGCGTGTATTTCAACCGCGCAAGGCGACACCGCACGAAATCCTGCGTGAGATGATGGCTGCCAACGAGGTAAAGCAAAGTGATCTTGTGTCGGTGCTCAAGTCGAAAAGCAGCGTCTCTGAAATCGTCAACGGCAAGCGCGGCATCAGCAAAGCGAACGCCAATGCGTTGGCCGAATTCTTTCACCTTCCGGTCGAAGTCTTTCTATAGACGACCCAACCAAAGAGAGGAAGACTATGTTTTGTCGAAGCGTTCTGCTCACGGCAGCTTTGCTCGCCGTTTTGTTCACACACACTCCCACCCGCGAATCGCTGGCGGCGAAAGCTGAACTCAAAGTTGGCGTCTCCGCCATCGCTCTCACGCCCTTCGGCGCAAACGCCGATTGGGACGGCACCATTACCGCCAGCGGCGTCTGGGGCGAAAGCTTCACCGACCAGAACGGCAACGGCGTCTGGGACAGCGGCGAGCCGTTTGTGGACGATCCCGGCAACACCGAACTCGACCCCAGTTCAAAGAACAAATACGACGGCATCTATCTGGCGGGCTTCGGGAATAAACGCTTGGCGACCGGCAAGCACGATGATTTGTGGGCGCGCACAATCGTGTTGGATTACGGCACGACCAAACTCGCCATTGTCGCGGTGGATTTCATCGGCTACTACTCCGAAGCCAAGTATTACGGCCTGAATCACGTGCGCAAATATCTCGATCCCAAACTGGGCATCAACGATATTCTGATTGCCAGCACGCACAGCCACGAGGGCCCCGACACCATTGGCGCGTGGGGCCACGGCGCGCTCAACGACGGCAAGTATCCGAAGTATCTGCGCTTCGTGGACAAACAGATTGCGCGCAGCATTCAACTGGCCGCAGCCAGCCTGCAACCGGCGCGGCTGAAACTCGGCCAGACCGATCCGCAAAAATCGCCGAGCCTGGCGGGCTTGCAAACGCGCACGGGCGGCCGCCCGCCGCAGTTCTTTGACGAAGAGTTGAGAGTAATGCAATTCACCGGCACGCGCGGGGCCAGCAAAGACATGACGCTTGCCACGCTCGTCAATTGGAATACGCACCCAGAATCTATGGAAGACAAGAACACGGTGCTGACGTCCGACTTCTGTCATTCGATTCGTGAGGAAGTAGAGAAGCGGTTTGGCGGCACGGCGGTGTATGTCAACGGCGCAATCGGCACGGCGGAAATCATCGGCGACACCAATCGCAAGAACGACGACCGCAGCACCTTTGACGGCAAGCATTACGATTTGCCAGCGATTTTTGGCAAGACGGAGTTGATGTTCGAGCGCACGATGGCCATCGGACGCGACGTCGCCAAAGCCGCGATTGCAGCGCTGGACAAGGGCGAATGGAGCAGGACGAATGTGCTGGAAGTGAAGCAGGCCGACTTGCAAGTGCCGATGGACAATCCGGCTTACTTGATGGCCTCGAAAATCGGCGTGCTCGACACGATGGACATTCCCACTGATGAACAGTTAAAAGCTGGCGCTGTGCCGCAGGCCAAAACGACGATCTATGCGATTCGGCTGGGCGATGCGCAACTCGTGACGACGCCCGGCGAGTTGTTCCCAGAGGTCTTTTACGGCGTCGCCAAATACCGCCGCAACGATTGCCCGGCAGCCGACAACGGCGCGCCGCCTGAGCCTGCAATCCGCGCTGCGATGACCGCCAAGTATCGTTTTATGCTGGGCCTGTGCCCCGATGAGTTCGGCTACATCGTGCCGCGCTACGATTGGCAGCGCGAGGCAATGGATATGCAGAAGCTCGATTTCAAACGTGCCGTTGACCCGTGCAAAGCCCTAGGCGTGCCGAATCATTATCACGAAACCAATTCGGCCAGTTCGGTGCTCGCGCCTGCTTCGGCGTGTGTGACGGTGGCGTTGTTGACGGGCAAAGTGCCGAATGTGGCGGCGTGCCGGGGCGTTGAGCAGTATTCGGCGTATGTGCGCGGGTTGGGCAAAACGACGGCGGGACGTTGATGGCAAGCTTATGGTGAAGGCGACGCGTGGGCTTTCAGATTACCGGAATTGACTTGCAGAAACGGCTTGCTCGCCGCTTCACCTTCCGGCCCGTTGGTGAAGAGTTCGTAGGCCGCACCGTCATTGTAGACGCGATAGACATACTCATTGCCCCAGGGATCAACCGAATAATCGCCTTCGATATAGGGCCCGCGCCAGACGGCCACGGTTGAGGGATGTTTGAGTAGCGCGTTCAGGCCTTCCAGCTTGCTGGGATAGCGGCCCGCGTCGGTGCGGAAGGTTTCGAGCGCCTTGGCATAACGGTCAAGCTCGTTGCGCGCCAGCGTCTCGCGCCGTTGCAGCCGCGCCTGCACTTGTTTGCGTTCCTGAGCACGAAAGTAAATAAACACCAGCGCCACCAGCAACACACAACTCGCCAGCGCCGCAAGCAAGGCGCGCCGCTGGCGTTTTTCGCGTTTCAGCCGCGCTTCTTTTAACTCCGGCACGAACACGATGGTCATGTCGGGCCGTTGCGTCGAAGCGATCTGGCCGACATATGCCAGGCGTTTTTCTGCCTGGCGCGTGATGCCTGTGACCGGCGCTTGGCAGGCGAGGCAGTAGCGCCGATTGGGCGCCAGCGTTGCGCCGCATTCAACACATTGCCGCTTGGTGATTTCTGCCATACGCCGCCTGTTAGAGCCTGAACGGATACGAAAGCTTTACGCTCAATTCTTTGCCGTCGTTGATAAACCCATTTGGAGAATGCGTCAACCCGGCAACGTTGATTGACGGCGCGGCGTGCTTGCCCGCAAAGTATTTCGCGGGGAATGAAGCCGGAGCGATTTATGCGTGGAGAGCTTGTCAGTTTATTGGACGACGCCTTGGCGCGCGCGCACGAGACAGCGCTGGTGCAGCAGCGCGGCTTGCGCACGGAACGCTGGACGTATGGTCAGTTGGCGCACACGGCGTTTCAATTCGCGCGCGAGCTGGAAGCGCGCGGCATCGGCAAAGGCGAGCGTGTGCTTTTCTGGTCGGAGAATTGCGCCGAATGGGTCGCGGCCTTTTTTGGCTGCCAGTTGCGCGGCGTGATCGTCGTGCCGCTGGATGAACAGAGCGCGCCTGATTTCGCGGCGCGTGTGCAACAGCAAGTCTCGGCACGGCTGTTGTTGTGCGGCACAGAGCAGCGGCAACTTTTCAAGGCGGATGTGCCCGCGTTGCCGGTGGCAGAGTTGAGCGAAAGTCTCAGCCGACATTCGACCGCCAAATATGAACCCGTGCCAACAGGCGCGGATGATTTGGCCGAGATCATCTTTACTTCGGGCACGACGGCGGAGCCGAAGGGCGTCTGTCTTTCACACCGCAACCTGCTGGCGAACCTCGCGCCGCTTGAAACCGAGATGGCGAAATACCGCCGTTGGGAACGCCCGTTTCATCCGCTGCGGTTTTCGAATTTGCTGCCGCTCAGTCACGTCTTCGGGCAATTCATGGGCGTCTTTGTCCCGCAAATTTTGGGCGGCGAAGTCTTCCTGCCTAGCACGCTCAATCCGGCTGAAATCATTGCAACGGTCAAACGCGAGCGCATCTCGGTGATTGCCGCCGTGCCGCGCCAGCTTGAAACCTTGCGCGACAAACTCGAACGCGATTACGCGGCGCAAGGGAAGCTGGCGGAATTTCAAGCGCGCTTTGACGCGGCCGCTGGGCGGCATTATTTCAGACGCTGGTGGATGTTCCGCGACGTGCACAACCGCTTCGGCTGGAAGTTCTGGGCCTTTGTCGCGGGCGGCGCGACGTTGGAAGAAGCGACCGAAAGCTTTTGGCAACGGCTGGGCTTTGCCGTTGTACAAGGTTATGGGATGACCGAGACGGCTTCGCTGGTGAGCGTCAATCATCCGTTCAAGCTGAGCAAAGGTTCGATTGGCAAGACGCTGCCTGGGCAGGAAATCAAGCTGGCCGCGAACGGCGAGATATTGGTGCGTGGGGCGAATGTGTCAGCGGGTTATTGGCCCGCAGTTTCTTGTGAGGATGACGTGCAAGCGCTGCCCCTCTCTTCAGGTGAAGATGAAGGCTGGCTGCACACCGGCGATGTGGGCGAACTGGATGCGGCAGGCAATCTCTTTTTCAAGGGCCGCCAAAAAGACCTGATCGTGACGGCGGCGGGGCTGAACATTTATCCCGAAGATTTAGAGGCCGCTTTGAATAAGCAGCCGGAAGTGCGCGTGAGTTGTGTGGTCGGCGTCGAAGGCGCGCGCGGGCCTGAACCCGTGGCGGTGCTGATACTGCGCACCGATAACGCCGATGCGGCGGCCATCGTTGAACGCGCGAACGATGCGCTGAACACGCCCCAACAAATGCGCTGCTGGTTCATCTGGCGCGAACCGGACTTCCCGCGCACGCCGACGCACAAGGTGCGCAAAAATCTGGTCAAGCAAGTCGTCACCGCCAACGGCGATCAGGCGGTTGCTACGCCTACGCAAGCGCACCCGTTGCACACGCTGATCGCCAGCTTGAGCGGACAAGCGGCAGCAGCGAATGCCGCGCTCAAACTGGATTCATTGGGGCGCGTCGAGTTGGCCAGCGCGCTCGAAGACCGCTTTCAAATCGAAGTGGACGAAGCCGCCATCACCGCTGACACAACGCTCGCCGATTTAGAAAAGCTGATTCAAACCGGGGCGCAGACCAATGTTGGCGCAACGTCCGCGCCGAGTCCTTATCCTTATCCGCGCTGGGCGCTCAGCGAGCCGGTGCGCTGGTGGCGCTTGCTCTGGTACTACGTTTTGCTGTTGCCGCTGACGCGCCTGTTGTGTTGGGTGCGCGTGCGTGAGCGCGCACGGCTGGCTGACTTGCATGAACCGGCGCTCTTTATCGCCAATCACATTTCGATGGTGGATCACGGCTTGATTCTCTCGGCGCTGCCGTGGCGCTTTCGGCACCGGCTGGCGATTGCGATGGGGGGCGAGCGTTTGCGCGGGCTGCGCTTTCCGGCGGCAGGCGTGAATTGGCTGGGGCGCGCTTGGTTGCGCTTGCAGTATTTGTTGGTGGTGACGCTGTTCAACGTGTTTCCGCTGCCGCAAAAAAGCGGCTTCCGGCGCAGCTTCGCGCACGCGGGCGCGGCGGTTGATCGCGGCTACAGCGTGCTGGTCTTTCCCGAAGGCCGCACGACGCCGGATGGCGCGCTGCTGCCGTTTATGCCGGGGATTGGCATGCTGGCCGCCCAGTTAAACGTGCCCGTCGTACCGATCAAAATTGACGGGTTGTTTGAATTGAAACGGCGCAATCGCCACTGGGCCTGGCCCGGCAGTGTGAAACTCACGTTCGGCCAGCCGCTGCGTTTTGACAGAGACGCTGACCCGGCTGAGATCACGCGGGTCTTGGAAGAAAGGATGAGGGATGAGGGATGAATTGATAGGCGCCGCTTCATCTTTCCGCCTCCCCGCAGGCAGCGGCTTACCGTGGCGGCGCAAAATTCTGTCTTGCTTTATTTGGGCGAATCACTAAACTGCGCGCGGTTTTATTGCTCGCTGCCAACTTGCTTCCCCGCATCCCACCTGGCATCTCACCTGACATCCCACCTGGCATCCGTTTCGGTAACTGGTTATGAATACAATTGCAGGTTTTCGTCTCACTCCGCTGAACAGACGCTTGCTGCTGGGTCTGGTGGTTTTTTGCAGCCTCAACGGCTGCCTGCGTGTGTTCGGCTCATTTTCCGCCGCCACTATTTATCAGAAGGACTTTATTCAAGGCTATGTGCTGGCGCGGGCGCTGCGGGCTGGCGTCAATCCATATTTGCCCTTGCCTGAATTGGTGCCGCGTTGGTTGCCCGGACAAAACTCGTTTAGCGCGTTGCCGCATGCGACGCCACATCCTATTCCGGTGGGCTGGCTTTGTCTGCCCTTCAGTCTGCTGGGATATGAGCGCGGGGCAGTGGCTTGGCTGATTTTTGAACTGGCTTGTCTGTTCGGCATTGTTGTTTTGCTGCTGCGGTGGCTGGGTAAACCGCCCACGGTTGGGCTGGCAGTAATGGTCGCGTTAGCAGCATTGGGGTGGGTGCCGGTGACGCAGGATTTGTGGTACGGGCAGCTCAGCCTGTTCTTGTTGTTCCTTTTGCTGTTGGCCTGGACAACTTTGCGTGAAGGGCGTCCCGTTGCCGGCGGCCTGTTGCTCGGCGTGATGATTGCGGTGAAGTTTTTGGCCTGGCCCATTGTTTTATTCCTAGCCTTGCGCCGGCAATGGAAAGCCGTGGGTGCGGCGGCGGCCACGTTATTCGTTTCGCACATATTTGCTATCGCCACGATTGGCTTGGCAGGCGTGCGGGATTACTACCTGAAGATCGGGCCAATGCTGGCCGCGTACTATCGCGCGCACGATTCCAACTTTTCGGCTTGGACTATCGGGCAGCGTTTGTTTGTCGGCGGCGGTGGCAATTTTTATGCGCCGCCGTTGTTGGACGCGCCCTGGTTAGCCAAAATTTTCATTCCTCTGTTGCCTGTGGTTTTGCTGTTGCTGGGACTGCGCTGCGCGTTGAAGGCCAAGGAGTTCGATACATCCTTTGCGTTGTTGGTCATCGTGAGTGTGCTGGTCAGCCCGATTGCCTGGACACATTATCTGGTGTTTGCGGCAATCCCCTTGGTTTTGTTGTGGCGACGCTTGAGTGAGCAAGGCTTTCCGGCCCAGTCAACCAAGCGGGCTTTGGTGCTTAGCCTGCCGCTGGGACTGACACAGGCAGTTTATGTGATGGCTGCGATGTGGTTCGTGCAGGGGGCAACCACCACAGGGGTTCCGCTAGTGCCGTTTGCCGCCGGTATATTGACGCTGACGCCACTGGCCGTCCTGGTCGCCTGTTTCGGTCTGGTCTGGCAATCCGAACAGATGGCCGGGCACCCAAGTCTGGCACTGGAAAACGCCGTTGTATCAGAGGTGACCGCTTGAGATTGGCCAATAGCCACGGCATTCGATTTCATCATTCATGCCAATCCGGCACGCCAAGCCGGACGTTTAAGCGCGGTTTCTATTCTTTTCTCAATGCTTAAAACACCAACTGGCTCTAACCGCCTCCGCATGAGGTTCTATAAGCCGTCAAGGCCAGCACTCCTTTTTTGGCATTTCGGTGTAATACATCAATGTGCTCCCCACTATGAGGTGACAGCGAGTTCTGGAAACAAGCTGATGGACATAGGCGGGTGCAGCGTTGAAATTGATTGAGATACTCGCGCAAGCGATTGCCTGAGTTTCCCCTCCCCCCCGGACGTATTGATTCAACCGCGCTCTGCCCCTTTCAACTTGTGACCGTACCGCTTGCTGAAGTGCCAACCCATATTTCCCTACGAAAAGCGCAATGCTTGCCGCAGCGCCGAACGAGCGTGCCGCTATCGGCGTTTGAAAAATCATCTAATTGCCACCTGCGAAACCCGCTTCAACCTCCACGAAGTGTTTCGCCGAGTCAGCGCTGGCAGCTTAGACCCACATCAGACTTAGTACTACGACGAACCGTGTGACACCGTACGTTGGTTTCTCGTTACCCAAATGACCCAAGGATTATCAATCCTCAGATCAGCTCTGCGCCGAGCACCCATACGCTTGGTCGTCAGTTAGCTCAAGTCAACAGGTAGCACACGGCATAGACGAAACGCTTTTATTTGAACCGGCTCTGCAGTTCGCAAGAACCGCGGCTGGGCTGCGTATTGTCGAAACGGCCTGTCTGCAGTTGTCTCTTGGTTGCTGATTGAGAAGCGGCAAAAAGACTTACGGACAGGTGTGTAATCAGTAAACAAGGAGATCCCCCAATGTCCGTGATGCTGCATGACGCAAAGCAATTCCTGCTCGATGAGGCTGGGCTGGAATTATCTGAGTATGCGCTGGGAGCCGGTTTTATGGCGATTGCCATCGCCACGGCTTTTGGCGAACTGGGAGTACAAGTTTCGAAAGCAATTACCGAGCTCATCGGTAGCGTGGATGACGGTAACTAATCGCCGCCAAAAAACGGCAAACACCCGCCAATGAAAATTGGCACTAACCATAACCCCTATGCGGTAGGTCGAAAAAAGGAGCATTACGACAATGAACGCACTCAAGAATTTCTGGCACGACGAAACTGGTTTGGAACTATCTGAATATGCCGTGGGCGCGGGCCTGATCGCCATTGCGGTGGCGACGGCGTTTACCAGCCTCGGTTCGCAGATCACCAGCGGTATCAATGGTCTAACTGGCAAGATTCAATCGAGCTAAGCAAGTTTGTTGTTTGGCTTTTTCCCAATCACCCCTAACACAAGTTCGCTATTAAGGAGCATTACACAATGAAAACGATCAAGAATTTCTGGCACGATGAGACCGGTTTGGAATTGTCGGAGTACGCCGTGGGCGCGGGCCTGATCGCCATTGCGGTGGCGACGGCATTCACCAGCCTCGGTTCGCAGATCACGTCGGGCATCAACGGCCTGACCGGCAAGATCAAGTCCAGCTAAGTCTGAGAGGTCTGGGGAGGGCTGGCCGCCAGCGGCAGTCAGCCTTCCTCAGACTTTTCAAGGGCCAGTGGGCTTTGAGCAGTCTGTCTTTCCGGCCAAGCAAGCGCTTTTTCCGGATTCCCCCAACATCAACCTTTGAACTAAGGAGCATGGCAACCATGAACGCACTGAAGAATTTCTGGAACGACGAAACTGGTTTGGAATTGTCCGAGTATGCGGTGGGCGCGGGCCTGATCGCGATCGCAGTGGCGACGGCGTTTACGAGCCTCGGTTCGCAAATCACGTCGGGCATCAACGGTCTGACGGGCAAGATCAAATCCAGCTAGTTTGGGCGCGTATTACGCGTGACCAGCAACCCCAACAATCAACTTTAATCTTTAGGAGCATTGCACAATGAACACAATCAAGAATTTCTGGAACGATGAGACCGGTTTGGAATTGTCCGAGTATGCGGTGGGCGCGGGCCTGATCGCGATCGCGGTGGCGACGGCGTTCACCAGCCTCGGTTCGCAGATCACGTCGGGCATCAACGGCCTGACCGGCAAGATCAAGTCCAGCTAGTCGGCAACGGCGCTTGCGAGCCGGGTGACGCGCTGTTTGCTGCGGCGCCCGGCTCAAGCCAAGCCAAGCCAATTCAGTGAGAAGGGAGTCAACCATGCAGTTCATAAAACTTCTCCTGCGCGACGATAGCGGGCTCGAGCTTACCGAGTATGCGGTGGCTGCGGCTTTGGTCATTGTCCCTTTAACGCTGGCGATCACTGATCTGGGCAGTTCAGTTGCGGCAGCGCTGAACAGCCTGACCGGCGAAATCCAAACAAGTTAGTGGGGCAAGTTGAGCGGGCCAGCCTGTTGCCGCACAGTCGCCGGGCAGCTTGCTAAGTTCCTGTGCAAAATGAATCTGGTATAAAGAATCGTGATTTAGGCCAAATTCAAGGCTGACCGCAATTCAAAATACCGGGAAGATTTTGCACCCCTACTTACCAGTTAGCCTTTGAAGTTAAAGCCGCCTGCTTGGCGCGTTTTTGAGGCTTAACTTCCAAAGACGCGCCGTTTCAATACCAGTGCCGCACTCTCCCCACTCAGCACTCAGGTAGTAAAAAGATTCTGCATCCCACTTGGTTACGTCCGTTTGCGGAGCTTTCATCATGGCGCTACCGATTACACCCAGCATCGTGCTGATCTTCATCCTAAGCATTTTTATTATGTATTACGACGTGCGCTACCGTCGTATCCCGAACGTTTTTGTACTGCTCGGGTTGGTGAGCGGCTTGCTTTTGAACATCTGGCAAACCGGCTGGCTGGGCCTGCGCGACAGCCTGTTGGGTTGCACGCTGGCGTTTTTCCTGATGTTTGTCGTGCGCATGTATTCGGGCGCCACCGGGCCGGGCGACATCAAATGGTTCGCCGCCATCGGCGCCATTATCGGCTGGCAGGCCGTCATCCCGGCGTTTTTGATCGTGCTGATGACGGGCATGGTGCTGGCCTTCGTCAATGTGGCGCGGCTGGGCACGTTCCGCGTCACGCTGGAACGCGTTTATATGATTTTGTACGGCATGTTGCCGGGCCAACAGATTCCGCGGTTCCCCATACCTGAGGACCGCCAGCAAGCTTTGCCTTATGGGGTTGCCATATGCATGGGCAGCCTGATTGCTTTGGTCAGACAGCTTCCCCAATTTAGTTGAGAGGTATCTATGAAGAATAAAGTGTTAGTACTGGTTCTGGCGGGCGCGGTGGTGTTTGGCCTGCTGGCGGCAATGTCGGTCAGCAAATACACCGGCAGCAGCGCGCAAGTAGGTGATCTCGCCAATATGGTGGTGGCTCGAGTCGAAGTCCCTATGGGTACTCAGCTCAATCAAGATCAACTGACGGTGGTGCAGGTGCCCAAGACGGCGGCGCCGGAACAATCCTTCACCAAGGCTGAAGACTTGGTTGGCCGGGTGGCTGTCAACGCCATCGGCCCGAAAGAGCCGATTACCGAATTCCGCCTGGCGCCCAAAGGTTCGCTGGCCGGGCTGGCGGCGCTGGTGCCGGAAGGTTACCGCGCCATCACCGTGCGCGTAGACGATGAAGCGGGCGTGGCCGGCCTGTTGGCGCCGGGCATGTTGGTGGATTTGATCTCGGTGGTGACGCCGCCGGATGGCGCGCAAATGGGCCCCATCTCCAAGATCGTTTTGCAAAACGTCAAGGTGCTGGCGACGGGCCAAAACATGGCTATCCCCAAAGAGCAGGTCGAGGCCGCGCGCGTCAACACGGTGACCATCCTGGTGACGCCGCAAGAGGCTGAGAAGGTCATGCTGGCTTCGTATGACGCCCGCCTGCGCATGATCGTGCGCAACTACATTGACAACAAGAGCGTTGACACGACCGGCATCAACCGGCGCAGCGTGCTCAGCGGCGATTATGTGCAACCGTTGCCGAGCGCCGCCGCCGGCGATCTGCAGCCGGTGCGCCCACAGGTTGATACGCCGGCGCCGCGCCGAATTCGTTCGTCAGGGACTTATCCGGGCGGGGCCAACTGGTACGAGAGTTTGCCGAAGGAGAAACCGGCGGTTCCGGCCGCAACGCCGAAGCCGGTCAACCAGGTCGAGGTTTTTGACGGGAAGAAAAAGAGCACCGTCGAATTTCCGCAAGACCAGCAATAGAGCCATCCCCAGTGCGTGTAGCAAGCGGGGGTTCGGAGACCGGGTCAACCGGCGCGGCCCTGCCCGGTGCAAGATAGGATGTGCAACCGCGCGGCCCAGCAAGTTGAACCGCTTCCGAACCTCTGCCACGCCTTACGCGCTGGCAGCTCGACAGTCATCAGAGAAAGCCGTCGGTCCGCATCCCGCGGATGGCTGGGGAATGGCTGGAAGATTAACCCACGCTTCCGCTCACCCATTTGACGCTTTTATTCACGGGGTTTGCAGCGCGTCACGAGCGGTACAGTAGGAGAACAGATGATGACTACCTTTCCCTCCAATACGCAAAAATTTCGCAGCAGCGCGTTCGGCGTGCCGGCGCTGCTATTGCTGATAATGATGAGTGCGTTGAGCGTGCCCACCTGGGCTCAGGCTTTTGCGCAAGAGAACAGCCTGAACGTTTCTTTCAGCGCTCCGCCCAAAGAATCCATACCGGTTTATGTGCCGGCGGGGCAATCAATCTTGGTTGTCTTCGATCAACCCATCGGACGGTTGGCCGTTTCAAACAGCGATGTCGCCGAAGCGGTGCTGGTCGCGCCGAATCAGATGATGATCAACGGCAAGGTCGCCGGGCGCGTCACCTTTACCGCCTGGTCGAAAGACACTTCGACCTTCGTTTTCTTCAATGTGGATGTGCGCGTCAATCTGGCGCAACTCGATTCGCAAGTGCGGGCGCTGTTCCCGAATATGGACATCCGGCTCAGTCAGGCCAACGGCGCGGTCGTCATTTCCGGCGCGATTCCGCCCGCGATGATGAAGCAGGTCGAAGCCGTGGTGAACGCGGCCGGTTTCAAGACGGTCAACCTGATCGGTCAATCCGTGCAAAACATCGCGCAGGTGCAACTAAGCGTGAAAGTCGCCGAAGTCACGCGCAACAAGCTGAGCGAGTTTGCCTACGCGCCGGTTTACCAACCGAACGTCGGACAAGGCGGTTACACCAACACGGGCAGCGGCCCCTGGTCGCTTAACAGCGTCACGGCGGGCAATGTGTTCGGCACCGTCGCCAGTTCGCTCAATGTCTTTTTCATGAGCAACAACATCTTCAACTTCATCCGCGCGTTGCAGACCCAAGGCGCTTTGCGCTCGTTGGCGGAACCGAATCTGGTGGCGATGGACGGGCAGGAAGCGAGCTTTCTGGCGGGCGGGGAAATCCCGGTGCCTTTGGTTTCCGGGAATGCCGGTGCTTCCGTGGTTTGGAAAGAGTATGGCGTGCGCTTGCGCTTTAAGCCCACGATCCTCGATGAACAACACATCCGTCTGGACATCGAACCAGAAGTTTCCTCGCTGGATTTCGCCAACGCGGTGCGCTTCGAGGGCTTTCTGATTCCGGCCTTGCGCACGCGCAAAGCCAAGACCGGCATCGAACTGCAAAACGGCCAGACCTTCGGGATAGCCGGTTTGATGGATAACAGCGAAGTGAAATCGCTGGGCAAAATTCCCTTGCTCGCCGATGTGCCGATTCTGGGGAATCTCTTCAAATCAAAATCGTTTCAGCGGAACGAATCGGAGCTGGTCTTCATCGTCACCACCAATATCGTCAAACCCTGGAATCCTGATCAAGTGCCACAATTAAAGGGTGTGGATAACCTGCCGAGCGGTTCGCCCTTGGGCATCACACACCCCAATGCGCCCAGCCCCAGCGAGCACAAGAGCGCGGCTGACAGTGCCGCGAGCAAAGAAGAGTCGGCCAAAGAAACACCGGCCGAGCAGCCCAAGGACAAAGATAAACCTGGTGAGGTCAAGGAAGAGAGTGCTCCGGCGGCAAAACCGGTTATGCCCGTGGAAGGCGCCAAACCCCCAACCACAGAAGCTGTACCAGAGCCTGCCCCAACGGCGGCTCCGGCCACAACTCCGGCGGAAGGAGAGAAACCCGTGCCGCCTGTGACACCGGTTACTGCGCCTGAAGCGAGCGGGGGAACAACTGCTCCAGTTGCTCCTGGCGCTTCAGGTAATACATCGGAGCCAGCACCCACTTCCAAGCAGACTCCCACGAGTACCGACAAAGAGAAACCAGCCGCCCCGGCCGTAAAACCGGTCGTGGAGCGGACAGCCCAAACCGGGCGGGCTGTTCAGGGCTTGCAGTGGAAGCTGATCGTTCCGACTCCGGGGGCCGCCGTGACGGCGCAAACCAGGCCGTAAACAAAAACACGGACGCTGTTGCAACTCCCCTGGCATTGCTGCAACAGCGTCCGCAAACAAATCGGTTCCGGCGCTGTCTGCCGCGCTTGGCCGGACTTCGATGGTCAAAGATTCACCACCCACGTGATTCTGATTTCGATAACACGCTAAGAAAATGACCCTATTTCGGAGGAAGGCAATGAAGGCAATGAACTTGATAAATAAGTTAAAACAACAACTCCCCATACGTAACAAACGCGAACGCGGCACGGTTGCAGGCACTGCCGCGCTCGGCTTCGCATCTTTTGTGCTGGCCGCCGGGCTGGCCATTGATGTTAGTCATATGTACCTGACCGGGAGCGAATTGCAGAACGCGGCCGACGCCTCTTCGATCGCGGCGGCCTCGGTTTTGAATGGCGATGAGTCAGGGATTACGCAAGCCGTCAATGTGGCACTCGCCACACAGAACAAATTTGAATTCGGGAAAGACAGCGCAACTTTTGCACGCACAGATGTGAAGTTCGCGATCAATGTAGGCGGCACTTATTACAGCGAAGCCGAAGCCCGGGCCGTGGCCGACAAGATTCGCTTCGTGAAGGTCTTGATCCCCAACAAGTCCATCGGCGTGCCGTTTGCGCAAGTGGCCCTGGGCGCCAATACCGTCGCTTTATCACGCTCTTCAACCTCAGGGTTTTCGGCGGGCTTACAGGTTCTGTGTGATTCGATTGTGCCGTTATCGGCCATTCAGGATGACATCACCAAGGCTCCGCTCGATGTTGATCCGCAATGTCCCAACAAATGGGCCTTCACGCCGGGCTGTAAGTACGTCATCCGGCGCGGTTCCAGTGGCAATAATTCAGGCTGGGTTTCACCGGGCAATTATTTGATCCTGGCGCTCGGCGCCAGCCGGGGCGGGACCGATGCGCGCGCGGGTGTGGCGGGCAGCGCTTCAGGCTGTTTCAAGCCGGGTGATTGTGTGGGCACGCAAACCGGCATTGAGACCGGCCCGATTAGGCAAGGGCTGGACACGCGGTTCGGCAATTATGGATCAGGTCTGACATCCACCATCTTCCCGCCCGATGTCAATGTCCGGAATGACATCACTTATGCGCAATACCTTGAGGAATGGGATCGGAAGCAACTTGGGCTGAATAACAATCCGAGCCGCTGGGCAGCGCCTCCTAACGGCTTGGTCGGTCGCGTGGGCCGCCGCATCATTGTGATCCCGATCATCAATGTGCGCCAATTCAACAACGGCAACGATACCGTCTGTATTGATCATTTCGCCGCGTTTTTCTTGAACCAGGAGATTAATGGCAACGGCGACATCTATGCCGAGTACATCACGACCAAGGTGCAGGTCACGGATGGTTATTTTGCGGGGGGCAGCGATACGGACAATCAATTTTCAATGCCGGTTCTTTACCGTTAATTCAGTCGGGGAACAGGGCTCTCCCTGTTCCCCTGAAAATGTGTGGTACACAAGCAGGATAGCTAGGTACGGGTCAGGCGCAGCGCGCGGCTACTACCTTGCGTGAAGAGTTAGTGACCACCAAAACAATTGCCCGGCAGAGAGGCAAGGCGGCCCACAACAGTACAAGCACTTGGATGGTAAAAGACCGGGCTAGTTGGCGCCGGCCAGGTCTTGGCGGAATAACGCGATCGTTCGGAAGACGATGGCAGCAGAGGGTGCTAATCGGGCAAGAATTAGGAGCAAGCACTATGAGGAAGCAGAGATTCAAAATTTTCGGTTTGAAAGTCGTGGGTCAACAGCGGCAACGCGAACGGGGTTTCACGGCGGCGATTGCGGCCTTTAGTTTTGTGACGTTTCTGTTGGCGGCGGGGATGGCGATTGACGTCAGCCATTTCTACCTGGCGGGGTCGGAATTGCAAAACGCAGCGGATGCCGCAGCCTTGGCGGCGGCCACCTCGCTGGATAGCACGACCGGGGGCATAAAAAAGGCTACGGACAACGCCGTCGCGGCGATGAACAAATTCGAGTTTGACAAAGTATCGGTGTCAATTGCGCGCAGCAACGTGCAGTTCGCCGCGAATATCAGTCAATTCGACAACAACACGGCCATGACAGAGGCCACGGCTGCCGCCAGTCCCGGCACGGTGCGCTTTGTCAAAGTGACGGTGCCGCCCAAGGATGTCGGTGTGTTCTTTGCCAAGTTCGCCCTCAACGTTGACAACGTGGCCTTGACGCGTTCAGCCGTCGCCGGGCAATCCGAAAGCGGCGCGGCCGGTGACATCACGCCGAACGAGGTGTGCAACGTCTTCCGCATCACGCTGATCGAAGGCACGTCCGATGCCGACGGCGGCCTGGATCGGACCGACCCGAATTGCGGGAGCGGTTTCCAATACACGCCCGGCTGCACCTACAACGTGCACTTGACGCCGCCTTGCGATGCGCAATTGAGCTATTACGAGATCATTCAGGACGACGGCGGAGTGACGAGTTACACCGATTGGGACGACCGCATTGCCCAACGTGCGATACAACAGTGTTTTTGGAACGGCAAAGTCGTGGCTGCGCTCACACACCCGCAGGCGAATAACATCAAGCATGGCCTGAACACAGCGTTCAACGTTTATGGTGGCGGTCTGAACAGTTCGATGTTTCCGCCGGATGCCAACGTCAAGCAAAACATCACCTTTGCGGAATACAAAACCGCGACACCAGGGAGTGGTTTTCACACTCCTCCGGGAAACGCAGCAGGGAATCCTGGCGAGCGCATTCTGGTCTTGCCCATTATCAAGAAGAATACTTTTGTAGTGTTGGATGCGGCAGGCGAGCAGGCCAATATGACGATTGATCGCTTCGGCGCTTTCTTCATGGTGGACAAGGTCAAGGTCAACGTCAGAAACAATACCGCCGATTTCAAGCTGGAATACATTGGCGACCGCGTGGTGACAGGCGATGCCAAAGTGAATCCGGCCAGACCAATAGACAGTACAACCGCGAAAGGCGTGGCCATGCCCGTGCTTTATCGCTGAGGTGCAATATGTTGAAAAGAATCTTTAGACGTGCGCGCCGCAACGAACGCGGCATGCAACTGGTCGAGATGGCTTTCGTCATGCCGGTGCTGATGCTGGTGCTGGGTGGCCTGGTCGAACTCTCGTACTACTTTTACACCTACTCAACACTGGCGCGCGCGACGCGCTCCGGCGCTGGGTACATTTATTCCAAAGCGATCATTGACACCGAGACCAGCAAGGCTAAAAACCTGGTCGTGTGCGGTGAATTCACCTCGTGTACTGGCGTTTCCCCGCTGGTGCCGGGGCTGACGGCGGCCAATGTGAGTGTGACGCTCGCCACGGTGGGCACTGATAAACAGGTCACCGTGAAAATCATCAACTACAGCTACCAACCACTGTTCAAGCTGAATGAGATGAGTTCGTTGTTTACCAGTGACACCTCCAAGCAGATTGCCTGGAATACGGCTGTCACAAAGGTTAATGCCGCCACCACGATGCGGTATGTCGGCGATAGATAGGAGGTAAAGCAAAATGATTTGGCGAACCAAGAAAAATAACCCTAAACACACCCAACGCGGCGCCACCCTGCCGGAGTTTGCCATCGGCGGCGTGGTTTTCCTGACGGCGGTTTTCGGCATCATCGAATTCAGCCGCCTGCTCTGGACGCATAATGCGTTGACCGATGCGGCGCGGCGCGGCGCGCGTTATGCCGCCACCACTGCGTCCACCAGTACGACGACGGTCAAGAACATGGTCGTGTATGGCAAGACGGCGGCAGGCGCGAGTGGTAGCGAGGATGTCTTCGGACTCACTACTGCAAATGTGGCCGTCGCTTATTCGGCGGGGTATGACACAAAGAACGGCAGCGTTACCGTGCGGGTCACCGGCTTTGCGTTCAGTTTCAATATCCCGCTGATCGGCGCCACGTTCACCTTGCCCGACTATAAGGCGACGGTTACGGCAGAGAGCGCTGGCCGCGTGCCGGCGGATATATGATCTGGCAGAGTGGTGGGACAGGCCAAGGTCTGCCCCGCCCGCTGCTCAAGGCAGACTTATAGCGGTTTGCAGTTGAGTGCGACTTACGGCAAACACACCCAACGTAGGGGCAAGACCTGCGTGTCTGCCCCGGTCGCCTTTGACACCTTCGAGTCTGTCTGCTGCCACCGGGGCAGAC
>JANOWX010000188.1:0-2290 GCA_031418175.1 Acidobacteriota bacterium
CCGAGGCCGGACCAGGCATGAGCAGCAAGAAGATGAAGAAGGAAGACAAGAAGATGAAGAGCGATGACAAGGACATGAAAAAGAGCAAGAAGTCCGGCAACTAAGCGGCCTGCTATTTTTGCCGTCAGCCGCGCGCCAGCACAGTCGCGCGGCTGACAGCAAGACACTCCCACTCATTCACTCAAAACCGCGAATCCTAGACAAGCCACCCTGCATTCGGTCCGGCCTGCATGCGGCAGGCTGCGCGTGTCCTTGCGATTCGCCGATTTTTTCAAGCGAGGTAAAAAACGATGAAACTACAATTGAAGAACTCCGCCCTGGCTGCCGTGTTTTGCGCGGGCCTTTTGTTAGCGGCGGCCTGCTGGTTTGCCCGTGTTGATCACGCGGCGGCCCAGGCGCCGAATGAAGTCACCATCAACAGCACTGCGTACGCGCCCAAAACGCTGACCGTCGCGAAAGGCGCGACCGTGACCTGGACGAATAAGGAAGCCAAACCCCATACCGTCACGGCCGACGACAATTCATTTGCATCGAAGGTGATGAAGGAGAACGAGACCTTCATCTACAAATTCGAGAAGGCTGGCACTTATGCCTACCACTGCGCCTTTCACGGCGGCAATGCGGGCAAAGGCATGGCGGGCACAATCGTCGTCAAGTAAACCCACGCAAGTAACCGCTCAATGTTGACCAGGATTATTTGCAGGGCGCTGTACAACCGCAGCACAAGAGCATGGAGTTCAGGCTTCAGCCTGTCTTGGAGAGCTTGCACACAGGCTGAAGCTTGAACTCCATGCTTTTACGCGTGTACTGATTTGTTTCAACACCTCGGCCAAAAACAAGCAACTGCCGCTGTGATTCGCACCGCTCATCCACTTGACCGCTGACCCAGCGCGCCAATTCAGCTAAACCTTCCTGCCCGCTTGCCCATTTCCGCCCGGCTGTGCTACTTAGTAAGTATGTACTTACATCATTCATTGCGGCCCGGCAGGTAAAGGAGGCGGTATGAGTAAGGGGACGTTCCGGCCTGTACTGCTCGGCATAATCCTGAGTTATGCGCTGTTGTGGCTGGGCTGTACCACGCCCAGTTTTGGCTTCCGCAAAGAACAGCCGCAAGTCTTCTCCGGCACCATCGAAGCGCGCGAGATTCGCGTCGGCTCCAAGACCGGCGGGCGCGTGCAAGCCGTGCTGGTGCAAGAGGGCCAACAGGTCAAGCCCGGCGATCTGCTGGTGCGTTTCGAGGTGGCCGAATTGGAGGCGCAACGGGCGCAGGCCGAAGCGCGCATGGCCCAGCAACGCGCGCGTTTGGAGCGGCTGGAACGCGGCGCGCGCCCGGAAGAAAAAGCCCAAGCGCACGCCGCCACCGAGAATGCCCGCGCCACACTCGAAGCCATTCGCACCTGGCCGCGCCCGGAAGAAGTCGAGCAGGCGCGCTCAGCATTGGCGGCGGCTGAAGCCGACGTAAGCAACGCCGACACCACCTTTCAACGTGTCAAACGCTTGCGCGAAACCGGCGACCTATCGCAGCAGGAACTCGATGCCGCAGGCTTCCGCTTGGAAAACCTGCGCGCGCGCCGCGACGCCGAAAAGAAACGGCTCGACCTGTTGCTCAATGGCAGCCGCAAAGAAGATGTGCGCGCCGCCGAACAGCGGCTCCGCCAAGTCCAGGCAGGCGAACGCCTGGTGCTGGCCGGCCCGCGCAGCGAAGAGATTGCCGATTCGCGCGCCCAATTGGCCGAAGCGCAGGCGCGCCTGGATCAAATCAAAGTCACGTTGGCTGAAGGGCAAGTGCTGGCCCCGGCAGCGGCCACCGTTGAAGTCCTGTCCATTCGCCCGGGTGATCTGTTGACGCCCAATCAACCCGTCGCGCGCCTGTTGGAACGGGATCAGCTTTTCGTGCG
Source organism: Acidobacteriota bacterium (assembly GCA_031418175.1). Lineage (GTDB taxonomy): Bacteria > Acidobacteriota > Blastocatellia > RBC074 > RBC074 > JACPYM01. The sequence continues at coordinate 1,899 of JANOWX010000188.1, forward strand.
CATTTACGTCCCCGAACCGCAACTCGGCAACGTCAAAGTCGGGCAACGCGCCAAGATCACTGTGGACACCTTCAACGAAAGCTTTGACGGCGTGATCGAACAAATCAACACGCAAGGCGAATTCACGCCGCGCAATGTGCAAAGCCGCGACGAACGCAATCATCTGGTCTTCGGCGTCAAAATCCGCGTCAACAACCGCGAAGGAAAAATCAAGGCGGGCATGGCGGCGGATGTCACTTTGGAGAAGTAGTCGGTAGTCGGTAGTCGGTATTCGGCACCAATTCGAGACTGCTAAAAGCTTCGAAGAGTAAAAACCACTACCGACTACCCACAACATCACCAAAGTGACATACGCCGCCATGCCCCCCATGATTTTTACATAGCGGTTGTTG
>JANOWX010000189.1:0-1868 GCA_031418175.1 Acidobacteriota bacterium
AAAGAAGGAGGGAACGAAAATGAAACTCAGGAAAGGAAAAGGATTTTACGCGGCGTTGAGCGTAGCGCCGCTCAGAGGGTTGTGGGCATATTGCGCAGATCACAACCCGCACAGTGATTGCCTGACGAGCGCGTTAGGCGCGCTACGCATCCATTCACGCCGCACGCGGCAACGTTCTTTTCATCACCACGCACTGGCTCAATCTGAAGAAGCGCGACCGCCGCCGTAAGCAAACACAGTTGCGCGCGCCAAACTCAAGTTCGAATAACCAATCAATTTTAGCCAACGCAGCGGCTCAATTTCCGCTGCGTTGGCTAACAGGAGAAAGAAGGAGAAATCATGAAAAACCAACTACAAGCAATGAGAACATCAGCACAACCAAGACCATCTCTGGTGGACGCCGCTACTGACCTGACCTTTGGCGTAGCGAACGGCTTCTCAAGCGTGCGGCGTATGTATACCAACATGACGATGGTCATCGCCGTCCTGTCCGCCGCGTTGGCCTTTACGTTAGCAGTCATGTTGCGCGACTATCTGCCCGACTTGAAAGGCGAGAGCCGGTTCGCTCAGGCAGATGCGCCCCTCGTAACGCCCGCGAGCAACCCCCCGCCCGCCAAGTCCCGTCGCCCCACAGACAAACGCGCGCGCGTGCGGCTGCCGGGTGACGGATTGCAAGCAACCGGCCAATAACTCAGCGGAACGACAGCGTCTTTGCCAGCGTACCGGCAAACGTGGCTGTTCCCCCAACAGGTACAAACGTATGGCAGAGACAGACCCGCATCGTGTGAATTACCTGGCATTCGCGCACGGCCAACTCGTCGCGCCGCAAGGCGCGGCATTTGAGGATGGCCGTGCGCTTGCCAGCCAATGCCTCACCCAACTCGAACAGCACGAAGACCCCAAACAATTTCCGCCGCGCCTGCTGGTCTTGCTGGCGTCGTCGGCCTTTCTCGAAAAGTCGGATGCCACGCAACTGCTCGAAGGCATTCATCAAACCTTCGCCGATTATTCAGCCCAACATCATCTGCCATCCGAAGATGTGAAGTTGCTCGGCTGTTCAGTAGCGGCCGTCGTATTCAAACATCCCACGTTGCCCAATCGCGTACACGAACGCGGCGCGCTATTGATTTGTCTGGCTTCCCATTTAATCAGAGCGGAAATTGCCGTGGGCCACGACGCGCGCCAGAACCCTGAAGCCGCTATCCAGTCGCTGCTCAAAGATTTTGATTTGAGCGGCAAAGACCCCAACCCGCTGGCTGATCGTGTTCTGCTGGCCTTCTTCCCTGGCTTTGGCAAGGCCGATGATGGCGCATCGCTTTATCCCGCTCCTGAATTACATCGCCGCTTGCGCGAAGGCGTGCGCGCCCGTATTCGCATCGCGGGCGGCGTGGCTTCCGCCAACAATCCGGTCAGCAAGGCGACTCCCGTGCTTTTTGCCGGGCGTGAGATACATACCGACGCCGTAGTTGCCGCGCGTGTAGCAACTGGCGCTCCTATCGGCATTGGCCTGAATCACGGTTTGACGCCGACGGGCCGGGTCGTGCGCGTGAGCAAACTTGGCGCAGACAAATACACCATTGCGGAATTCGATGGCGGCCTGTTGCCCGCGCAAGTCGTCAAAGACATGGGTCTCAACGTGATGATGGGCAAACTCTCCACTGCCAGCGAACCGTTGATCGGCGTGCCGCTGCCTGCCCCTGATAGACAATCCATTCGGCTCTTTCATGAAGTTCGTGAAGGAGATTATTCGTAATTGCTCACGGCTTTGAGGTATGCGGCACAATCTTTTGTAACGCTTCCTCGCTCAACTCCGTATGACGTTGGTGGTAGGTTGGGAGACTTGTTCATTTTGACTTGGCAGCGCCTGT
>JANOWX010000190.1:0-7183 GCA_031418175.1 Acidobacteriota bacterium
GGCACCAATCCGGCTTCCGCGCACATGGCCGCGATGGAAGTCGTCGTCGTCAAATGCGATGACCAGGGCAACATTGATATGACCGATCTGCAGGCCAAAGCCGAACAGCATTCGGCCAAGCTCGCCGCCGTGATGGTGACGTACCCATCCACGCACGGCGTGTTTGAAACGCAAATCCGCGAACTCTGCGACATCGTTCATCAACACGGCGGGCAGGTTTATCTGGACGGCGCGAACCTCACCGCGCAGGTCGGCCTCGCGCGTCCCGGCGATTACGGCGCCGATGTCTCGCACTTGAATTTGCACAAGACCTTTTGCATCCCGCACGGCGGCGGCGGCCCGGGCATGGGACCGATTGGTGTCAAAGCGCACCTCGCGCCCTTCCTGCCGGGGCATCCGGTGATTGACGGCGGCAGCGCGCCGGTTGGGCCGGTTTCGGCAGCGCCGTTTGGTTCGGCTTCAATCCTGCCGATCTCTTATGCTTATATTTTGATGATGGGTGGCGATGGTTTGCAGCGCGCCACCGAGGTCGCAATTCTGGCCGCCAATTACATCGCGACGCGGTTGGATGAGCACTTTCCTGTACTTTACAAAAACGCCAACGGCCGGGTCGCGCACGAATGCATCATTGATCCGCGCGCGCTCAAAGACAGCGGCGTGACGGTGGACGACATCGCCAAGCGGCTGATTGATTACGGCTTTCACGCGCCGACGATGAGCTTCCCCGTGCCCGGCACGCTGATGATCGAACCGACCGAATCGGAATCGCTCTATGAATTGGATCGTTTCTGCGACGCGCTAATCGCTATCCGCAATGAAATCCGCGAGGTCGAAAACGGGCGCTTTAACATCGCCGATTCCCCCCTGCGCCATGCGCCGCACACCGTCCACGATCTGGCTGACGACGAATGGAAGCGGCCCTATTCGCGCGCCGAAGGTTGCTTCCCGGCCGGCTCCGCGCGGATGGACAAGTACTGGTCGCCGGTCGGGCGGATTGATAACGCGTATGGCGACCGCAATTTGTTCTGCGCGTGTGTGCCAATGGAAGAGTACGCGCAGGCAGCGGCGAAGTAACATTTAGCAGTACGAATAGGTTAAGGCTGCAGGGCGAATGCTAGGTTATGCATTCGCCCTGCAATTTTTTGCAGCAGATTTCTTTCAGAACGGCTTCTTGCGCCAGCCCCATGCGGCGGCTAGAATCGCTTTCCGGCTGAATTCACCGGCCAGTCCCGATGCATGACGTACTGAAGGCTTGAGCAATGACCCGACCACTGAATCCTTTATCTGTCGAACTTTCAGACCAACTGGGCGACCGTTTGCGGCGCTTGCTGGTGCGCGTGGATGAGATGCGCGCGCAGGCGCAACAGCCCGGCTCGTGGCATCCGCCGGTGGATTTGTGCGAGATGGAAGATGCGATTCTGGTACGCGCTGAAATGCCCGGTGTCTCGCTCAATCACATTCGCGTCAGCATGCTTGACAGCAAATTGCGCATCGAAGGCCGCAAGGAACGCGAAGTTGAAGAACCCGCCAGCGATGAACAACGGCCCTTGCGCTTTCTTTGTTTGGAACGCGAATACGGCGCTTTTGCGCTGAACGTCACCGTCAAATGGCCCGTAGACACCGAGCGGATCACGGCCAAATTGATTGAAGGGGTACTACACGTCCGGCTGCCAAAAACGAATGCCTGCGGGCGCGAGATTGCGGTCCCGGTTTCTGAATGAGAGTTGGCATCTGGCAGTAAAGGCACAACTCACAAACTACTGACTACCGACTACTTTTTTATGTCAACCAACACGAACGAAAACGAAGAAAAAGCCTTAGTACCCATCGAACCTGATGACGAGCAGCTCAAGATTCCCGAATCGCTGCCGGTCTTGCCACTGCGCGACATCGTGATCTTTCCGTTTATGATCGTGCCACTGTTTGTCAGCCGCGAACGCTCGATTCGCGCCGTAGACCAGGCGCTGGCCGAGAACCGCATGATCATGCTGGCCGCGCAAAAGGACGTGAATAAGGAAGAGCCGGGCGCTGACGATCTTTACGATGTCGGCACGGTGGCGATCATCATGCGCATGCTCAAACTGCCCGATGGCCGCATCCGCATTTTGGTGCAAGGCATCTCACGCGCCCATATCAACTACCTAGAAGACTCGCCCGATTACTTAGGCGCGCGCATAGAGGTGCAGACCGAAACCCCGCCCGAACAGAATCTGGAATTGGAAGCGTTGACGCGCAACGTGCGCTCGAATCTCGAAAAGGCCGTCGCGCTCGGCAAAAACATTTCGCCCGAAGTGATGGCCATCGTCTCGACCGTCGAAGACCCCGCGCGGCTGGCCGACTTGGCCGTTTCGAACCTCGAACTCAAAGTCGAAGACGCGCAACAGGCGCTCGAACTGATTGACGTGACCGCCCGTTTGCGCCGCGTCAATGAACTGATGGCCAAAGAATTGGAAGTGCTGACCGTCCAGCAAGAGATCAACACCCAGGCCAAGGGCGAGATTGACCGCTCGCAACGCGAGTTCTATCTGCGCCAGCAACTCAAAGCCATCCAGACCGAACTCGGCGAAGGCAACGAATTGGCCGAAGACATCGCGCAATACCGCGAGAAGCTGGACAAGGCCAAGCTGCCTAAGGAAACCCAGGAAGAAGTCGAACGCCAGTTAAAGAAGCTGGAACGCATGCACCCCGACGCCGCTGAAACAGGCACGCTGCGCAACTGGCTCGACATCATGGTCGCGTTGCCCTGGTCGAAAGCGTCCAAAGAAAATCTCGATCTCAAGAAAGCCGAAGAGGTGCTCGAAGCCGATCATTACGGCCTCGAAAAGGTCAAAGAGCGCATCATCGAAGCGCTGGCTGTGCGCAAGATCAAAGAGAAACCCAAAGGCTCGATCCTCTGTCTGGTCGGCCCGCCCGGCGTCGGCAAGACTTCGCTCGGACGTTCGGTGGCGAAAGCGTTGAATCGCAAATTCGTCCGCCTCTCGCTAGGCGGCGTGCACGACGAAGCCGAGATTCGCGGCCATCGGCGCACTTATGTCGGCGCGATGCCGGGGCGTATCATTCAATCCATCCAACAGGCCGGCACCAACAATCCGCTGATTATGCTGGATGAGATTGACAAGGTCAGTTCCGACTTTCGCGGCGACCCGTCGTCCGCCTTGCTCGAAGTACTCGACCCCGAACAAAACAATTCGTTCCGCGACAATTATCTGAACGTGCCGTTCGATCTGTCGAACGTGATGTTCATGACCACGGCCAACGTGCTCGAAACGATTCAGGCCGCGCTGCGCGACCGCATGGAAGTGATCCGCCTGTCAGGTTACACCGAAGAGGAGAAGCTGGAAATTATCCTGCGCCACTTGCTGCCCAAGCAGTTGGATGAGAACGGCATCACGACCGAACATCTGCACATCTCAGACGCCGCCTTCCGCGACGCCATCGCCCGCTACACGCGTGAATCGGGTTTGCGCCAGCTTGAACGCGAGGTCGGCAAAATCTGCCGCAAGGTCGCGCGCCGCGTGGCCGAGGGCGACACCAGGCAGGTCAAAGTCACGCCCGCCAACCTCCCCGACTTTCTGGGCGTGCCGCAGGTCGAACGCGACCAGGCCATGAAACACGATCAAGTCGGCGTCGTAACGGGCCTCGCCGTGACCGCCGTCGGCGGCGACATCCTGTTTATCGAAGCCATCACCATGGGCGGCAAAGGCGGCTTGCAACTGACCGGCCAATTGGGCGATGTGATGAAGGAATCGGCGGCGGCGGCGTATTCTTACGCGCGCTCCAATGCGTCGGACCTGGGCATCCCCGCCGATTCATTTACGACCAAAGACATACACGTTCACATCCCCGAAGGCGCGACGCCCAAAGACGGCCCTTCGGCGGGTATCTCGATGGCGACGGCGATGATTTCGGCGCTGTCGAATCGCCCGGTGCGCCGCGACATCGCGATGACCGGCGAGATCACGTTGCGCGGCAACGTGCTGCCCATCGGCGGCGTAAAAGAGAAAGTCCTCGCGGCCTATCGCGCGCAGATCAAGAAAGTGCTGCTGCCCGCGCAAAACCGCAAGGATATGGAAGACGTGCCGAAAGAACCGCAACGCGAGATGAAGTTCGTCTTCGTTGACCACATCAGCCAGGTGCTGAAAGAGGCCTTGAGCGATGCGGCGGCGAACGAACCGGCGGCGCCAATGGAAGAAGCCGTCAGCGACAATGGCGCGGAACCAAAAGCCAAGGCCAAAACCGCCATCACCGCAGTCAAACCGAAAGCGAAGCCCAAAGCAGACGTGGTGAAGCTCGCGGCCAAAGACCGGACGAAAGCGCGGCCCACGGCGCGGCAGTAACGATTGAGAGGCGAGACAAAATGGCTACCACAACCGTCAAACAAAAAACCTTTGCCGCCGTGGCCTTCAAACGCACGTTTGAGAGCGCCGTGCTGACCAATGATGACGCGCGTTGCTGGGGGCAAACGACGTTCAAAGGCACACGCGTGCTGGCGTCCACCTTGTTTGAATACCTGAGCAACGGGCAGACGCTGGATGATTTCCTGGCAGACTTTCCGATGGAGCGGAGCCAGGCAGTGGCCGTGTTGCGCGAAGTTCAGGAGTTGCTGACGCCGTGAGGGTCTATCTTGACAATTGCCTGCCGCCGCGCAGGCTGGCTTTGGGCCGGACGAGGTACGCTATATCGGCGAGTCGAAATTGATGAAGCGGCTATGACGCTGCCGCTTGCCCACCGGGAAAAAAGGCCTGCGCGAGTGCTGTACGCAGCGCTCACGCAGGCCGAAGTTGTTTTGGATTTCGACGGCTGCTAGTTGAGCGTGAAATTAAAAGTGAGTACGCCTTGCACCTTGACCGGCACGTTGCTCAGCAAGGTTGGGTGAAAGACCCATTGCCGTGCCGCCTCGAGCGCCGCTTGCCGCAGCAAAGGGTGGCCCTTCAGGACATCCGCAACCAGCACGCGCCCTTCTTCTGAGATCAGCACCTGCACTTGTACCGGGCCGGAAGCGTGCGCCGCTTTGGCAATCACCGGATAGGCCGGTGCAATGCGGCGAATCGCCAGTCCTTGCGTCACGCCTTCCGAAACCTTGTGCGGCACTTTTGGTGTCGGCTGCAATTCCGGCGTCGGCTCTGGCGTTGGTTTTGGCTTCAGTTCAGGCGCTGGTGGTGGCGGCGGTACAGCGTTCCCCAGACTGCCAGACACAAAGTTGCCAGAGCCCGGTGCATATTCGCCGGGCGGCAATCCGGTATTCACCACACTTACATTCGTCACCGGCCCCAAAGACGGAATGGTCAAGGGGTTTGGAATTACAGTTGTAGGTGGCGCTGGCCTGAAACTTGGCGCAGCTTGGGGCAAGGCACGCGCGAGTTGATGGGTTGGCGGTGGCGGCGGCCCAACCGGTACGGGCGGCGCCAGTTTAATTAGATCGAAACTTTCCGCCAACCCCGGGTTCAAGCCCAAAATCGTCCACACGCCCAACGTGGTCAGCAGCGTGGCGTAGAGCAGCCCGGTCAAGATGAAGATCCGACCGCCCCGGTAACTGGTTTTGCTTTTGGTTGATTCAACTAATTTGTCGAACATTGTTTGGTCTCCCTTCTGGTTTCGCCACGGGCGCGAATGGAAATGCTTTGCCGATGGGATACGCGATCTTGCGGAGAGAAAAATTCAATCCAGGTTTTCGAGTTGCAACCCGATGGGCGCGCAACCGGCGGCCTTCATCGTGTCAATCACGCGCACGACTTCGCCGTAGGCCAGCCCGTGCGGCGCTTTGATGAACGTGGCTTTGCGATCCAGCGGGCGCGCGTCGAGGGCGTAATGCAACAGCCCTTCCAATTCAGTCAACGTTGCTGCTGGCCGCGTATTCAATTGATAACCGCCGCCCGCGCCGACCGTGACCACCAACGTATCAACGGCGGGGTTCACCGGCGCCTCGGTTTTTTCAGGCGCTTTCACGTCAAAGCGGCTCGGTTTCTGCGGGCTGATGACCATAAAGATGATGAGCAGCACCAGCAACACGTCTATCAGCGGCGTGACGTTGATGTTGGGCCTGGCGGATTGTTGATTGACTTGCATCGTCGTTCCTCCGTTTTTGCCGACACTGCGGCCCGGGCAGGCTGCGCAAACAGCCCGCTGACGTTTTCGAGACAAGGCTCACCCCTTCAGTTGCGCATTGCAACCGCGCGGCAAGCCCGTGTTGTCATCGTGGAACTAATCCAGGTGAGCCGAGATGTTCATTTTGCCGAAGACGATCACCGCATTGGGGCTGGTGAATTCGTTGCGCCGGAGTGGTTGAAAACTGGCTTGTTGGTAGAGCACAGTCGAGAACCTGCTCAGTAACGTGGGGTCATTGCCCGCATTTAGCAGGCCTGACTGTTCGAGCAATTGGCCCAAGCGGGCGCGGCCGTTTTTGCCGTTGACGCGCACGGTGGCGATGATTTCAGAATCTTCCGGCAGATTTTGCCCCAACTGCAACAGCGCTTCGTGCGGATTGAAGGCCGGGGGCGGGGGCGGTTGCAAAATCAGCACGCGATACCGGATCGCCGGGTCAACCGGGTCGTCTGCCGTGACAACTTGCGGTTCGGGCACGGACGCCAGCAAGGTGCGGTAGGCCGGACGGAAGACCGCCGTCACCACAAAGACAAACAAAACCAGCGAGACGGCGGTGCCGATGCCTTGGGCAACCAGCCGCATCAGCCACAGATCAATCAAATCCTGCCGCCGTTGCACCGGATTGCCGTGTATACGGGTTTCGCGTTGCAACGCCGCTTGAATCTGCAAGGTCAAATCAGGGCCATTGCCAAGCGGCGGTTTGGGCGCCTCACTCAACGCCAAATCCGCCCGCAAGCGGCGCAGATCAGCGGCGTAACGGCGGCACGCGGCGCAAGCGCGCAGGTGCTGCTGCAACTTGGCCTGTTCGCGCTCAGTCGCGTGCCCATCAACCTGGGCTGACATCAGCAATGGAAATTCTTTGCAACTCATAGCTACAACTCGAATGGCATTCGCCTGACGAAATAGCAACAACTTTTTCGAGGTACGCGCCCGCCGTAAACGCGTGTTAATAGAACCACAATGGAGTTGCTGACCCATCGTGAGTTCATCTCCGGTTTCGCCGACCCATCGGCTTTGAGCGTCGAAAAACGTTCACGGCCTGCTGGGCGCGCCCCTCGAAACTTGGCGTGTCAGTAGCCCG
>JANOWX010000191.1:0-1724 GCA_031418175.1 Acidobacteriota bacterium
CTCGAAAAACCGCTGGTGCCCAAGGCTGAATGGCAGCAATACCAGGCGGCGAAAAAGGCGCACGGTGAAAAAGACAAACGCCTGCGGCTGGCGCTGGAAGTCGTCACCGATGAAGTGAAAGACGCCCTCGTCAAAGAGCACGGCGCGCGTTTGGCCGCTTACATGCTGGCGGCGCGCCAGGTTTATCAAGACGGCGAAAAAGCCGAAGCCGTCGCGTTGCGCGCTAAACTCAAACTCGCCCTGCTGCAAAAGTGGGTCAACTTCCTGAAGCCCGATCCCGCCAAAGTCCGCGGCTATTTGAACGAATGGAATGCCGCGTCTTTAGATAAGCAGGCCGACAAGCAAGCCGAAGCCGCGCAGGGCTATCAAGCGCGCTTCCAGCGGCAGTTGGAAGAATGGAATGCCAAGCTCGCGGCATGGCGGCCCAAGTACCAAACGGCCCTCGCCGCCGACAAAGCGCTGCCCGACAAGCCCAAGTTTGAAGAAGGCGAAGATCGCTTCTTCAACGATGTCTATATCGCCAACGGCCCGTTCGGCGTTTCGGACAAGGACAAAAAGAATTTCAGCGCCGAGCAATGGGCCGCCATTGAGAAGCTGCACCAAGAACAGGAAGCGTTAAAGAAAATCGCGCCGCCCGAACCCGAACTGGCCTGCGCCGTCGAAGAAGACACGCCGGTCACACAAACCGTGCTGATTCGCGGCGATTACAACAACAAGGGCGAAGAGGCCCCGCGCGACTTCCCGGCGATCCTGGCGCGCTTCGACACCAAGCCGCAGTTCGCCGGCAGCGGGCGCTTGCAATTTGCCGACTGGGTGACGAGTTCAAATAATCCGCTGCCCAAACGCGTGCTGGTCAATCGCCTCTGGCAATGGCATTTCGGCGAAGGTCTGGTGCGCACGCCCGACAACTTCGGCAAGATGGGCGAACGGCCCACGCATCCGGAGTTGCTGGATTACCTGGCCGGACAGTTCGTCAAAAACGGCAATTCGATCAAGGCCATGCACCGCCTGCTGATGTTGTCGAACACCTATCAAATGGCTTCTGAAAATCCGCCAGCGTTGGAAGCGGATCAAGATAATCGCTTGCTCTCACGTTTCAATCGCCGCCGTCTGGCGATTGAAGAGCTGCGCGACGGCTTGCTGGCGCTTGATGGCACGATTGATTTGACGGTGGGCGGTTCGTTGCAAAGCGGGCGCGGCACCGACGGCGAAACCAGCCAGGGCCGCTTGAGCATCAACCCCGAAAAACAAAAACGCCGCACGGTCTATTTGCCGCTGCGCCGCGCGAATCTGCCGACGCTGCTGAACCTGTTTGATTTTGGCGATGCCACGACGATGAACGGCAAACGGCAATTGACCAACGTCGCTACGCAGGCGCTCTTCTGGCTCAACAGCGAATTCCTGACGGATCGTTCAACGGATTTGGCTAAGTTGCTGCTGGCGGACACGAGCAAAGATGACGCCGCGCGCTTGGCATCGGCGTACCTGCGCATATTGAATCGTCCGGCGAGTCAGGACGAATTGGCTGCTGGGCTGAAATACATCACCGGCTTCCAGCAGAAATTCGTCGGCGAAAAGGCCGCGCAAAAAGCCTGGCAGAGCTATTGCCGCGTGCTGATGGCGTCGAATGATTTTCTGTATTTGGACTAAATCAGAACAACCAAGTTTGGAACACTGGTAGAAAATGCAGCACTGGCGACCAGGCGTTTAGAGTTCAAGCTTTA
>JANOWX010000192.1:0-16149 GCA_031418175.1 Acidobacteriota bacterium
CATTGCGCTGGGTGCGCGGCTGGGCGATCTGCCGTTCTCCGGTGATGACAAACGGCTGTTGCAATCGGTCGCAGCCTCGGCGGCGCTGGCGCTGGAAAACGCGCAACTCGTCGAACGCATGCTGGCCGACGCGCGCCGCCACCAAGAGATCGAAGCCGAAAACGAACAGCGCGCCAAAGAGTTGGAAGAAGCCCGCCAATTGCAGCTTTCGATGTTGCCGCGTTCGATTCCGCAATTGCCGAATCTGGAAATCGCCGCCTTCATGCAAACCGCCACCGAAGTCGGCGGCGACTATTACGACTTTCACCTCAGCAGCGACGGCACGCTGACCATCGCCATCGGCGACGCCACCGGCCACGGACTGAAAGCGGGCACCGTCGTCACCGCCACCAAAAGCCTCTTCAAGCATCTGGCCCAGCAATCCGATGTCGTCACCACGATGCACGACGCCTCGCGCGCGTTGAAGCAGATGAATCTGCGTTCGCTGTTTATGGCGCTGACGCTGGTCAAGGTGAAAGGCGAACGCCTGCATTGCAGCGTGGCCGGGATGCCGCCCATCCTGATTTACCGCGCCGCCACGCGCGACATCGAAGAGCTGGCCTTGCGTGGCGCGCCGCTCGGCGGCATGACCCATTACAACTACCGCGCAGCCGAGATCACGCTCGCGGCCAATGATGTGCTGCTGCTGATGAGCGATGGCCTGACCGAACGCTTCAATCCCGACGACGAGATGTTCGATTACGAGCGCACCAAAGCGGCTTTTATCCAACTCGCCCACGCCACGCCACACGCCATTGCCGAAGGCCTGTTGCACGCCAGCGAAGCCTGGGCGCAGGGCCGTCCGCTCGACGATGACCTGACATTGGTCGTGCTAAAACGCAAGCCAGACGCTTAGTTCAGCCTTGTGGTTTGCCGCAGATGAACGCAGCGCAACGCAGATTGGCAGCACGTTTGATCAACGGTTCGCTGCGTCCATCTGCGGCGTCATCCTGAATTGTCATTTCCCGCATTTGCCTCTACTACTTCCGGCTTGCTGCTGCCGCGCTTGAACCTCATTGCGCAGATTTCCTCATACACAACCGCGTTGAACAGCGCACACTGTGGAATTCCCCGCCACTTATGGCTGGCCTCTAAGTTGCACTTCACGGGCAGGATTTTGGGTCGCGGCCGTTGTTGGCCGCCGCTCAACGTAAACCCGCTTCATCAATCACCCAAGGAGGAATCTTATGCTGCGAAGAATGCTAACCCTCGCGCTGCTTTGCGGAGCGACGCTGCTGGTTTTCTCTGCCCTGCCCACTGCGCAAAACGCGCTGGCCGGACAAGGCGAAAAGAAAGCCGCTACGACAAAAAGCGGCCCGGCTGCGGCAGGACAAAAGCTGTTCATGAAATACTGCGCGTCTTGTCACGGCACAGACGCCACGGGACATGGCCCGGTCGCGCCCAACCTGACGAAACAACCCGCCAACCTCACGCGCATCGCGCTGGTGGACGGCAAATTCCCGTCCTACAAAATCGAAGAGTTCATTGCCGGCGAAAGCATGTCCAACGTCCACGGCACGCGCGAAATGCCCGTCTGGGGCAGCATCCTGCGGCGCAAGGGCGGCGAGGGGCTGATGAAGCTGGAGTTGTACAACTTGACGCGCTACATCGAATCCATTCAGCAGAAGTAAGCCAGCGGGTAGCGGGTCAAGGTGGAGAGAGCCAGGCCCCAGACCAACGCAGACCAACGCAGACCAACGCAGACCAATTGAATGGCTAACAGGTTTGAGCCGCGTTTTTCAGCGTTCATCTGCGGCAAGACCTCTCCTCTTTGAGTCGCTACCAATTGAATGGCTAACAGGTTTGAGCCGCGTTTTTCAGCGTTCATCTGCGGCAAGACCTCTCCTCTTTGAGCCACTACCAGACAGCGAAAGAAAAAAGCGCGCGTTGAGACAAACCTCAAAACGCGCGCTTTTACTCATCGCTGGCAACGGCTTACCGCTTCATCCGTTTGGCGGCCTTCGCGCCACTGCCGCCGCTAGCTGGCGCCGCGCCGGTGGCCGCTGGGGCCAGCCCGTTCCCATTGTTGTAATTCGGATACGCGGGCCGTTTATAAACCGGCAACGGCTTGCGTTTCAGTTCCTCCATTGCCACCTGCACGGCCTTTTCCAACTGCGGGTCGCGCCCCTGCCGCCAGAGCGCCGGGTCGAAGTCCACTTCGATGTCGGCGGCCGTGCCGTAATTCTCGACATCCCACTCGCCTTTGAGGTTATAAAACGCCACGCGCGGCGCGCTGATCTGGCCGCCATCCAACAGCGGCGGATAATCGTAAACGCCGACGAGGCCCCCCCAAGTGCGTTTGCCGACCAGTTTGCCGACGCCCGCCTGTTTGAAAAGCCAGGGCATCATGTCGCCGCCGCTGCCCGCGTATTCATTGATGATCATCACCTTCGGCCCGTAAATCGAACCGACCGGCGTGGGCAAATCTTCGCCCTCGCGCGTGGTGAATTTGTTCATCAGCGGGCGGCGCATGTAATCCACGATGTAATCCGCCGCCGAACCGCCGCCGTTGAAGCGTTCGTCAATCACCGCGCCCTCTTTGTCAATTTGCGCGAAATAGTAGCGGTTGAAATTGGTGAAGCCGCCGCCGCCCGTGTCGGGCAGATAAACGTAGGCCAGTTTGCCGCCGCTCAATTCATCCACCTTGCGGCGATTGCCTTCGATCCAATCCAGGTTGCGCAAACCGTTCTCGTTGGCCACCGGCACGACGGTGTATTCGCGCGCGTTCGCGCCATCTGCATTCGCGCTGACCTTGAGCGTCACTTGTTTGCCGGCTTTGCTTTCAAAGAAGCTGAAGACGTTGTCACCTCCCGCCAGAGGCGCGCGCACTTCGCGGCCATTCACCGCGATCAGGTAATCGCCGGTGTTGACCTCGACGCCGGGTTGGGTGAGCGGCGCGCGCAGGTTCGGGTTCCAGTTCTCGCCGTTGTAAATCTTGGCGAAACGATAGCGGCCATTCTCGACTTTGAAATCGCAACCCAGCAACCCCGTCGCCACGAAGTTCGGATTGGGTTGATCGCCGCCGCCGGTGCGGTGATGCCCGGCGGACATGTTGCCGATGGATTCGCGGAAGAGCGCGTTGAGGTCTTCACGATGCGCGATGCCGTCCAGATAGACCTCGTATTTCTTTTTGGTGCTCGCGTAATCCACGCCGTGCAGACCCGGGTCATAGAAGAAATCGCGCTGGATGCGCCAGGCCTCTTCGTACATCTGCCGCCACTCGGCCTTGGGGTCAACATAAACTTCCATCTCGCCCAGGTTGAGCACGCCCTCGCCCGGTTTCGGCGGCGCCATCGTCGGCATGATGGTGTAGCGCGTCGCGGGGCCGAAGCCCTGGCCGACCAGCATCTTTTCGCCGTTGGCCGAGACGGTGAAGACCGCCACGCCCTCGGTGACTTTGTCGAGCTTGCGTTTCTCGACATCGAATTTGTGGATGACCGCGCCCGGCTGATTGCCCACGGCTTCGGTGATGAACAGGATGTTCGCCTTGCCCGTCGTCAGCCCCGCGTAATTGCGCGCCGGAATCGGCAAGGCCAGGATGCGCTGACCGATGCCGTCGAAATCAATGGTGACCTTGACCTCTTCTTTCTTGGCTGGCGGCTTGGGCGCTTCGTCTTTTTTGTCAGCGGGCTTCTCCTCGGCGACCTTCTCCTCGTCGCTTTCGGGCGCGAGCGGTGAGGGTTCCCCGCGCTTCAACACGGCGACGTAAACGCTGCGCGTGACCTGATTCGGCATGCTGGACATATCCAGCCAGCCGGTCGAAGGCCCTGCGTTGGTGCTGGCCGTGAAGTAGAGATACTTGCCGTTCTTGTCGAAGCTGGCGAAGCGCGCATCGCTCAACCCATCGGTGATCTGCGTGCTCTTGCCGGTTTCCAGCGAATGCACGAAGACGGCGCAGAGGCGGTTCTTCAACTGCCGGGTGTAGGTAATCCACTTGCTGTCGGGCGCCCACGCCGGGTCGGTCACGCGGTAAGGGTTTTCGTATGGATTCGTGTCCACCTTAACGGGCGCGCCCTTTTCGATGTCCACGTACCACAAGTTCAGCCGCTTGTCGGTGAAGCTGAGCTTCTTGCTGTCGGGCGACCATTGCGGCGCATAGAAGTACGACGGCGGATTGCTGAGGCTGATCTTTTTGACTTCGCCGATGCCTGATTGCTCACGTAGATGGAGCGCGTATTCGCCCGACTCATCGCTGAAATAAGCGATCCATTTGCCGTTCGGCGACCAAGCGGGATCGCGTTCAGCCGCGCCGCTGGTGTTGGTCAGATTGCGCGCGTTCCCTTTCTCCGCCGGGACGCTGATGATTTCGCCGCGCGCTTCAAACACAGCGCGCGCGCCCGTCGGCGACAACGCCGGATTGGTGATGCGCCCGGCGACCTTTTCAAAACGGGGCCGCACGCTGGGCAGATCGCCGTTGAGCGTGATGTTGACGCGGCTGGTCTGGCCCGTCTTCAAATCGTAAAGCCTGATCTCGCCGAACTGATCATAGACGATCGCGCCCGGCCCCGCCGAAGCCGATTTGATGTCGAGACCGTCGTTCTTGATGAGTTGCGTGACGCGCCGGGTTTTCACGTCGTAATCGAAGAGCGTGAAATGACCGTTGCGATCCGACAAGAAATAAACCTTGTCGGCATTTTCCCTGGGCCACATCGGATTGAAATCGTTGGCCGTGGTGCGCGGGATTTCAGTGACGCTGGAATCGCTCAGATTCGCCAGCCAGATTTTGCTGGCGCGCCCGCCGCGATAATTCTTCCACATCGCCGTGCCTGCGAAAGCCGGAGCCAGCGGCGTGTAAGCCAGTCGCGTCCCGTCGGCTGAATACGCGCCATCGTCGGCCATCGGCAAGGGCACCTCGACCTCTACGCCGCCCGTCGCCGGGACGGTGTAGAAGCGCTCGAAGCGCGAATAACTCTGGCGCGCCGAACGGAACAGAATGCTCTTGCCATCCGGCGTCCAGGCCAGCGCCGCGTCCGCCGCCGGATGCCAGGTCAGCCGTTGCGGCACGCCGCCGCTGACGGGCACGACAAATACATCGGTGTTGCCGTCGTATTGCCCGGTGAAGGCGAGCTGTTTACCGTCGGGCGAAAACAGCGGCCCGGTCTCAAAACCCACGCCGGTGGTCAGGCGCGTGGCCTCGCCGCCCGCGCGCGGCACAAGCCACAAATCACCCGCGAAATTGAAGGCGATGTGGGTGCTGCTGAGCGCGGGGCGTTGCAGCAACAGCGGTTTGTCTTGCGCCAGCGCGCTGCTCGCGCAGAGCAAGGCCAGCAAGGCGGTCAGAATCGTTTGTTTCATTGTTTGTTTCTCCTGAAGGGAATAGCCGCGGTCAGGCCAGCTTCACTTCGTCCAGTCTTCGATTTGTAAACCGGGAATACGTTGAAAGTCCACGACATTCTGGGTTACGACGATGCCGTTGAGCGAAAGCGCGATGGCGGCGATGGAAAGATCGCACAAGCCGACGTGTTGCAAACTCTTTTTGAGCGTGCCCAACTGTGCTGCGGCCTCTGGCGTGAACGGCAAAACCAATTGGCGACGGTAATAGGAAAAGGTCTCCAACAACTGTTCATACGCCCAAGCGCGCTTTGCCAGTCGTTTGCCATCGTGACAGAGCGGCAACCAGCCGCTGACCGCTTCGTCAAATGAGATGATGGTCGTCGCCACCGTATCGGCATTCTCACGGGCGCGCGTCAGCCGGTCGGTAATTAACGGACGTTGCTCCATCACCATTTGGCAAATGTTCGTGTCCAGAATGTAAAGCATCTTTCGTCAGGCTATGAGGTGGCAGCGGCGTACTCCGCCGCCGCTTCTTCCCGCTGGCGTTGCTTCTCCGCAGCCAGGTTGTCGAGGTATTCCTGATAATACTCACTCTGCGTATCTAGTTTGCAGGCCGCGCTGGCCTGCAGCACCGCCTGGGGACTGCCTGGCGGAAACTCACCCACAGCAACGTCTAATTCAATCGTTTCCAATTCGACGTTCTGCAAATAATTCGTAGCCGCTTGCCGTAATCCCCACAACGCCTCCTCGCGCGTGCCGGCTTCCACCGCCACCTCCGGCCAACTCCTCAACGTTGCGCGGAAATGCCCGTTGTTGCGCTCAATGATGACCTCGTAAGTTTTGCTCATAACTTTTCCTTTCGCCCCCAGCATAACTCGCTGGCGTGCATAACCGCTACGGCGCCGCATTCCCCACGCGCCGCGTCGCCTCCACCGCCGCGCTAATCAGCTTGAACCGTTCGAGCAAGAGCACCGCTAGCCAGATCAACACCACCGCCAACACCAGCGACGCCAACAAGACCGCGTAATACTTGATCGTCCATTCGAGCGCGACCTTAACGCGCGTCAGCAGCGGGATGCCCGCCTGCGCGTGGCCGCTTTCGGTCAGCCCGAATTTGATCGTGCAGAATTCGTTCTCTTGATCGTATTCTCCCAGCCGGACGCCGGTGCCCTGAATATCGCGCTCGATTTCGAGCAGGCGGTTTTCCAGGTTGATGCGTTCTTCGATGCCGCCGCCGCCGGTCTTGAGCTTGGTCAATTCGGCGCGCGTCTTTTCCAGCGCGACGCGCTTGGCGTTGAGTTCCTTGTACTCGTTCGTCTTGTCGCTCTTGTCTATGCGCACCGAGGCGAGTTGGCCGATGGCCTTGAGGCCCGCCACCATTTCGTCAAAGCGCACGGGCGGCACGCCAATCGCCAGGTTCAGCCGCCGCGCCCCCGGCAACCCGTAGTTCTGCTCGAATTGAATCAACGCGTTGAACTGCGCCGTCAGGTCGCGGATTTTGCGCTCGTCGGCGTCGAAGGCGCGCGTGCGGGACTGGATGGACGCGACCTTTTCGTACTTCTGATCCACGCTGTAAACGGGCGCGTCGGCCTTGCCCTTCATCGCCATTTTCTCGCTGGCGTAGTTGCGCAGCGCCGTCTGAACCCAACTCGCCTCGTCTTGCCCTGAAGCACGGTCACCCGGATAGGCGTAGCCGTAACCGAGCCGCAACAGGAACAGGCCCGCGAAACCGAGCGCCAGATAGAGCAAACCGCGCAATAATTTCTTTTTCATCGGTTAGGTCGTCCAGTCTTCGATAGGCAGTCCGGGCACGCGCTCGAAATCCGCGAAGTTGCGCGTGATCAGAACGCCGCCAACTGATAACGTGATCGCCGCGATGGCAACGTCATTAACACCGATACGTAATTTTTGTGGTCCAAGCCGGTCGAAGATCGCGCTTGCTGCTTGATCTAAAGGTAAGCAGATCGCGCGCCGGTAAAAAAGGAAGGTTTCATATAGATTCGCGTAGGCCTCAGCCCGATTAGCGCCGTTCTTCGCATGGCGGCACTTTGGCAACCAGCCCCCCACCGACTCGCCGAAGGCAATCATCGTCGTGCAGACTTTGTCGTCCGCAGCTAACAGGCTTTGACGATGATTCAGCGCGTGCGGGTCTACGATCAAATCTCTGCAGTTGTTTGTATCGAGGATATAAATCATCGTCTTTAGGCGGCGGCATCGGCCGCGCGTTCAGCTTCCACGCGTTGGCGCGCTTTTTCGGCCTCGAGTTCCGCTTCATACTCCTTGAACATTTCGCTCCCGGTATTGATACGGCAATCGGCAGCGGCGCGCACCAGGGATTGCAGGCTGCCGAGTCGCAGTTCGGCAGCCGGTGAGTTCAACTCCGCCGCAAGCGCCAACTCGCGCTCAACCGCCTCTCGCTGCCGTTGAATTCCGCCATTCTGCCTTGCCAACTGTGGCGTGCTGACTTCAATCGTAGTCACTACTACAGTTGACAGGTAAGCTTCCGCCGCTTGCCGGGCATTGCGCAAAGCGTCGTCCAGCGAACCGCCTTCCGCAGTCAGACCGGCGAGTGTCGGAATCACTGCCCGCCAAAAGCCATTCGTCTGTTCAACAATCACTGGGTAATGCATATCGCTCACTCCTTTCGCCGACAGGGTAACGCAAACCCATCGGCTTGCGTTACCCCGTTCAGCCAGCACCTCAATTCCCCGACCCATTCCCCGCCGCCGGCAGCGGCTGTTTATGGTAATTCGGGTACGGCGGACGCTTCGGTTCCGGCTTCGGCGGATTCTTCTTCAATTCGTCGAGCAAATAATTGACCGCGCGTTCCAGTTGCGTGTCGCGGCCTTCGCGCCAGGCTTTCGGATTGAGATCAACCTCGACATCGGGCGCGACGCCGCGATTCTCGATGTCCCACTGGCCTTCGGGCGTATAAAACGCAAAGTGCGGCGCGGTCACCGAACCGCCATCCATCAGCACCGGGTAACCGCCGATGCCGACCAGCCCGCCCCAGGTGCGTTTGCCCATCAGCGGGCCGAGTTTGGCGCGCCGGAACATGTAGGGCAGGTAATCGCCGCCCGAACCGGAGTATTCATTCGTCAGCATTACCTTCGGCCCGGCCATCGTGCCGAAAGGCTGCCGCCAATCGCCGCCGTCGCGCACCGCCCAATAGCTCATCAGCGGCTTGCTCAGGTAATCAATCACGTAATCCGCCGCCTGACCGCCGCTGTTGAAACGTTCGTCCACCACGACGCCTTGTTTGTCGAGTTGCGGGAAAAAGTAGCGGTTGAAATTGGTGTAGCCGCCGCCCGCCGTGTCGGGCAGGTAGACGTAAGACAGCTTGCCGCCGGACATCTCGGCCACCTTGCGGCGGTTGTCTTCGATCCAGGCCAGGTTGCGCAAACCGCCTTCGTTGCCCGTGGGCACGACCGTCACGTCGCGCGCGCCGGTGCCGTCGGCGTTCGGCCCAACTTTCAGCACGACCTGTTTGCCGGACTTGCCTTCAAAGAAGCTGTAGAGGTTGTCGCCGCCTGCGGCAGCAGCCGTCAGGTTGCGGCCATTGACGGCCAGCAGGTATTCGCCCGCGACGACGTTGACGCCGGGTTGGGTGAGCGGCGCGCGCAGGTTCGGGTTCCAGTTCTCGCCGTTGTAGACCTTGGCGAAACGATAGCGCCCGTTCTCGATGGTGTAATCCGCGCCCAGCAAACCGCCCGGCACCAAATTCGGATTCGGCATGTCGCCGCCGTTGACGTAGAGGTGGCCGACCGACAGTTCGCCGAGCATTTCCTGGAACAGGTAATTCAGATCGGCGCGATGGCCCAGGCCCGCGACGTAGGGCGCGTACTTCTGCTCCATCGCCTTGAAATCCATGCCGTGCAGACCTGGGTCGTAGAAGAAGTCGCGTTCGATGCGCCAGGTCTCGCGGTACATCTGCTGCCACTCGGCTTGCGGGTCAACGTAAACTTCCATCTCCTCGGTTTTCAGCTTGCCGTCGCCGGGTTTGAAGCCGGGCGTGCCCAGCGTGGCGGTCGCGGCGATGAACCAGTTTTGCCCCTGGCGGTACAGAAACTTTTCGCCGTTGGCCGACACGTCGAAAGCGGCGACGCCTTCGAGCGCCTTGTCCAACTTGCGTTTTTCGAGGTCGAATTTATGCACCGTCGCCCCCGGCGAACCATCGGCGAATTCGATCACGTAGAGCGTGCTCGCCTTGCCTTCGACCAGCCCGACGATGTTGCGCGCCGGAATCGGCAACGCCAGCACGCGCTGGCTGATGTTGTCGAAATCAATGGCGACGTTCACCGGCTCTTTCTTGTCGCCCGGCTTTGCGGCGGCGGCGGTGGCGGCAGACGCGGCCTCTGGCTTCTTCTCGCCTTCAGGCGCCCGGTCGCTACCGCTCCCGGTACTGTCGGCGACTTTCTCTTCATCGCTTTCGGGCGCGAGTGGCGAGGGATCGGATTTCTTCAACACGGCCACGTACACGCTGCGCGTCGGGCGGTGCGGATAGCTGGACATGTCGAAGCCGAACACGCGCGGGCCGATGTCGGTGCTGGCGCTGAAGTACAGATATTTGCCGCTCTTGTCGAACACCGGCGTCGCGGCGTCGCTCAAGCCGTCGGTGATCTGTGTGGCCTTGCCGTCTTCCAGCGCATAGACAAAGACCGCGTTGTACCAGGACGGCAGCGGCTTCGTGAACGTCAGCCAGCGGCTGTCGGGCGACCAACTCTTGTTGGGCGCAAAACCGCGCGTCAAGGTGTCCACTTTGACGGGCTGGCCTTTCTCGATGTCCACGTACCAGATGTTCAGGCGCTTGTCCGAGAAGGCGATTTTCTGGCTGTCGGGCGACCAAAGCGGGCTGTAGTAAAACGACGGTTCGAGCTTGATCTTTTTGACCTCGCCCACGCCTTTCTGGTCGCGCAGGTGCAATTCGTATTCGCCCGACGCTTCGGAAAAGTAGGCGATCCACTTGCCGTCGGGCGACCACGCGGGGTCGCGTTCGGCCACGCCCACGGTGTTGGTCAGGTTGCGCACGTCGCCCTTTTCGGCGGGCACGCTCAGGATTTCGCCGCGCGCCTCAAAAATCGCGCGCGCGCCGGTGGGCGAAATGGCCGCGTCGAAAATGCGCGGGCCGACCTTTTCAAACTTCGCGCGCACGCCCGGCAAATCGCCGCTGATCGTGATGTTGACCGGCGTCGCCTTGCGCGACTTCAAATCGAAGATGTTGATCGCGCCGAACTGCTCATACACGATGGCGTCGCCCCCTCCTACCAGCGAAGCCGAAGCCCATTTGATGTCCAGCCCGTTATTGGCAAGCTGTTGCTCGACCTTCTTCGTCTTGGTGTCGTAGGCGAACAGCGTCACCGGGCCGTTGCGGTCGCTCAGGAAGTAGACTTTGTCGGCATTTCCCCAAGCGGGCCACATCGCGTTGAAGTCATTCGATTTGTCGCGCGGGATGGCTTCGGTGCTCGAATCGCTCAGGTTGGCGAGCCAGAGGTACGACGCCTGACCGCCGCGATAGCGCTTCCAGGCATTGAACGCGCGCGGCACCGGTTCGTAAGCCAGCCGCGTCCCATCGGGCGAATACGCGCCGCCGTGCGCCATCGGCAACGGCACTTGGGCTGGGAACGTGCCATTCACGGGCAGCGTGAACAGCCGCCCAAAACGCCCCGAATCGCTGCTGCGGCCCGACACGAACAGCACGTTCTGGCCGTCCGGCGTCCAGCCCGCGAATTGATCGGCGTCAGGGTGATAGGTCAACCGCCGCGGCACGCCGCCGGTGACGGGCACGGTGTAAACATCCACGTTGCCGTCATACATCCCGGTGAACGCGATGGTCGTGCCGTCGGGCGAAAATTGCGGCGCAGTCTCGGCGCCGACGCCCGTGGTCAACCGCGCCGCCTCGCCGCCCGCGCGCGGCGCAATCCACAAATCGCCCGCGTAGACAAACACGATGTTCGTTTTGTTCATCGCCGGCTGGCGCAACAACAGTTTGTTGCCTTGCGCCTGACCGCCGTCCGAAATATTGAGCGTCGCCGCCAACAGCAGCAACGCCAGGATCAACATCACTTTTCTCATACTGGTTTCTCCCTCTGAATGCGAGCCGTGGCAACGGCTCTGTCCGGAAGCTCGTAGTACCGGCTGCAGCCGGAAGCGCTCAGAGCCGAGGCTTTCCGGCTGCAGCCGGTACTACGAACCGTACACATTACCTCATCAATTCGCCGCCACACGCCGCGCCCGTTTGCGCGCGGGCGCGGCGGCGCGCCGCAGCCATTTGTCCAAATCTTCCGCAGTCTTGAATTTGAACAAGTCCTCGCCGAGTTGCAGCAATTGCTGCAACGGCAAGGCGCGCACCTGTGTTTCGGTCGTGGGCGCCAGCTTACCGATTTGGCGGTGCAACTGGCGCAAGACCATTTCGGCGGCGCCTTCCTGCCGGCCTGCTTCAAGGCCCTGATCCAGTCCCACTAGCCGGCTATATTCCTTCAGCACGTTTTCCCAAACGTTTTCCATAGACCCTCCGCTCGCTTGCGCCTCTTTCAGCGCCGCGCCGATTTGTGTTTGCGAGATCCGGCCCGCTTCGTTCAGATAATGAACCATCGTCTCCATCTGTTGCTCGGCCAACGCCTCCGGCAATGAGACCGCCGTTTGCTTGAAGATGCTCGGCAGTTTCGCCGTCAATTCCGGCGAGAACACATATTTCAACAAACTCAGCACGGCCGCCAAGCCTTCTTTGCCTTGCAAATCCTGCTCGCGGTAACGCGACAGGTCGCAAAGGTGGTACTCGAAGTCCGGCAGGTAACGCCGCCAGTACGGCAGTTGCGCCAACGCGGCGAACATTGCGCCGAGCCGCTTGCCCACGCGCCACGGACGCGCGCCGTGATAAACCACCACCGGGATAATCAACGGCAATGGCGCGGGTAACCGGTCCCAGGCTTGCACCATGTACCGCAACACCTGCAACGCCACGCGTTCATCGGGCGCGCTTTTGTGTTCGAGCAGGATGAAGACGAACGCCTCGCCGCCGCCTTTCAACCCAACACGAAACAACAAATCGGAGAAATGCTCGCGCAGCTTTTTATCCACGAACGCGGCTTCTTCCAACTGCACCCGCGACAAATCCAGGCGCGCGGCGACGCGCGGCGGCAGGTACAACCGGAAGAATTCCGCCGCCAGCGCCGGGCGCGCGAAGAGGCGGCGGAAGAAGGCGTCATGCGGATTGGGAACGGTTTTCCGTTCGCGTTTGGCTTGCATCGTTTCACTAAGGTAACGCCAACGTGTCCGTTCGCGTTACCCCTTCACCCGCAAGTTAATTCCCCGACCCAGCCGCCGCCGGTTTCCCATAATTCGGAAACGCCGGGCGTTTGCTAGGTTGCGGCGGGTTGCGTTTCAACTCTTCCAGCAACAGCGCCACGGCTTTTTCAAGTTGCGGGTCGCGGCCCTGCCGCCATTGCGCGGGATCGAATTCGACTTCGACATCGGGGCTGACGCCGACGTTCTCGACCTCCCATTCGCCGTTGAGGCCGTAAATCGCCGCGTCCGGCGCGCGCACCGTGCCGCCGTCCATCAGCATCGGCAACGGGAACGAAGCGACCAGGCCGCCCCAGGTTTTCTTGCCGACGATCTGGCCGACGTTCAGCTTGCGGAAGTACCAGGGCAACGCGTCGCCGCCGGAGCCGGCCATTTCGTTGACGAGCATGACCTTCGGCCCGTAAATCGCCCCGGTCGGCGAAGCCAGGTCCTGGCCGCCTTCGCGGAAGAAGACGTTGCTCAGTTTTTTGCGCGCGAGCGTTTCGGCGACGTAATCGGCCAGGAAGCCGCCGTTGTTGAAACGTTCGTCAATCACCGCGCCCTGCTTGTCGGTTTGCGCGAAGTAGTAGCGCGTGAAATTGATGTAGCCGCCATTCGCCGTGTCGGGCAGATGCACGTAAGCCAGTTTGCCGCCGCTCAGTTCCGCCACCTTGCGGCGATTGCCTTCGATCCAATCGAGGTTGCGCAAAGCGAGTTCGTTGGCAATCGGCACGACGGTCACTTCGCGCGCGCCCGTGCCGTCGGCGTTGGGACCGACTTTGAGCACGACCTGTTTGCCGGCCTTGCTCTCAAAGAAGCTGTAGACGTTGTCCCCTCCGACGAGTGAAGCCCGCACGTCGCGGCCATTGACGGCCAGCAGGTATTCGCCCGCTTTGACGTTGAGGCCGGGTTGTGTGAGCGGCGCGCGCAAACGCGGGTTCCAGTTTTCGCCGTTGTAAACCTTGGCGAAACGGTAGCGCCCGTTTTCGAGCTTGTAATCAGCGCCCAGCAAACCGCCGCTGACAAAGTTCGGATTGGACACGTCGCCACCGCCGATGAACATGTGGCCGATGGTGAGTTGGTTGCACATCTCGCGGAAGAGGTAATTCAAATCGCTGCGATGCGCGACGGCTTTCAGGTACGGCTCGTAGAGTTTTTCGAGCGCCTTCAAATCCATGCCGTGCGCGTTCGGCGCATAAAAGAAATCGCGTTCGCCGCGCCAGACTTCCTTGAACATCTGCCGCCATTCGGCCTGCGGATCAACATGCACTTCCATCTCGGCCATGCGCAGCACATTCGGCCCGCCCGGCGCGCCTGCCCCACCCGGAGGCATGGGTGTGCCCAACGTCGCGGCATTGCCGATCACCCAATTACCCGCGGGGCCGAAGCCCTGGCGGTAAAGCACCTTTTCGCCGTTCGCCGAAACGATGAAGGCGGCGACGTTGTCGAGCGCCTTGTCGAATTTGCGTTTCTCGAAATCGAATTTGTGGACGGTGTTGCTGGCCGGCCCGGCCGGATCAACATTGACCGGCGGATTTTCGATCAGATAAATCGTGCCCGCTTTGCCCGCGAGCAATTCGCCGTAAGGCTTGGCCGGAATCGGCAACGCGATGATGCGCTGGCCGATGCCTTCCAGATCAATGCGCACCGGGTCAGGCTCTTTCTTGGCGGGCGGAGTTGCAGGTTTAGCCGCAGCCGCATCAGCCTTTTTCTCTTCAGGCTTGTCGGCGGGCTTGTCAGCAGGCTTCGCACCATCGCCCGTCGCCCCGTCTTTTTTCTCGTCAGCGACTTTCTCTTCATCGCTTTCGGGCGCGAGCGGCGAGGGCTGATCGTTGCGCAGGACGATGGCGTAAACGCTGCGCGTCGCCTGATGCGCAATGCCGGATAGATCAATAAAACTGATGGTCGGCCCGATGTCGGTGCTGGCGGTGAAGTAAAGATACTTGCCGCCTTTGTCAAAGGCCGGATAGCGCGCATCGCTCAGGCTATCGGTGAGTTGCTCGGCCTTGCCCGTTTCGAGCGAATAGGCAAAGACCGCGCGCAACAGGTTCGGCTGTTGTTTGGTGTAAGCAAGCCAGCGGCTGTCGGGCGCCCACACCGGTTGCATCACGTCGTCGTTGAAACCAATCGGATTGGCGTCAACTTTGATGGGCTGTCCTTTTTCGATGTCGAGATACCAAAGCTGAAGTTTCTTATCGAAGTAAGCGATCTTCTTGGAATCGGGCGACCAGGTCGCCGCGTAATAAAACGTCTGCGGCGTGCTGAGCTTGAATTTCTTGACCTCGCCCGTGCCTTTCTGATCGCGCAGGTGCAATTCATATTCGCCCGACTCGTCGCTGAAATAGGCGATCCATTTGCCATCGGGCGACCAGGCGGGAGCGCGCTCCATCACCCCGGCAGTATTGGTCAAATTGCGCGCATCGCCTTTTTCCGCCGGCACGCTGAGGATTTCGCCGCGCGCTTCAAACACGGCGCGCGCCCCCGTCGGTGAAATTGCGGCCAGCACTTTGCCGGTGAACAAATCGGCCGCCACGCGCATGCCGACCTTTTCAAAACGCGGACGCAGCGACAGCAAATCGCTGTTGACGCGAATCGTCACCGGTTGCGACTTGTTCGACTTGAGATCGTAAAGATGAATCGAGCCGAAGCGTTCATACACAATCACGCCCGGCCCCGCCGCAGCCGACTTGATGTCCAATTCAGCGGGCGGCACGCATTGCGTCACCTTTTTGGTTTTGGTGTCGAACGAGAACAACGTCACCGCGCCGCTGGGGCTGTTGCGGTCAGAGAGGAAGTAAACTTTATCGCCCACCCACATCGGATTCTTATCCGTCGAATTTTCGTGCGGCAGCTTTTCAATCGAAGAGTCGGCCAGCTTGGCGAGCCAGATCACATCCTGCTGCCCGCCGCGATAACGCTTCCAATCGGGCTGCCATTGCGCCAGCGGTTCATAGGCCAGCGCCAAACCGTCTGGCGAATACGCGCCGCGCTCGGCCATCGGCAACGGCAACGGCGTTGGGAAGCCGCCCTCGGTGCTGATGGTGTAAAGCCGGAAAAAGATATTGGCATAACTTTCGCGGATCGAACTGAACAGCACCTGCTTGCCGTCGTTCGTCCAACCCACCGCGCTGTCCGGCCCCGGATGCCAGGTCAAGCGTTTCGGCACGCCGCCGTTGGCCGGGACAATAAACACATCGGTATTGCCGTCATAGGCTCCGGTGAACGCGAGCTGCGTCCCATCGGGCGAAAAGTACGGATCGGTTTCTTCGCCGACGCCGTTGGTCAGGCGTTTGGCCTCGCCGCCCGCGCGCGGCACGCTCCACAAATCGCCCGCATAAACAAAGACGATGTGCGTGCGGTTGACGGTGGGTTTCTGGAACAGTGTCACTTCCTGCGCCGAAACAATTCCGGCAAAGGCAAACAGGGATAGGGCCGCTGCGGTGATTGTACGTTTCATCGTTGTCTCTCCTTACCAAACAAAACTCTCCCACGAAGGCACACGAAGGGGCACGAAGCATTTCCGGCTTCCTTCGTGTCCCTTCGTATGTCTTCGTG
>JANOWX010000193.1:0-2191 GCA_031418175.1 Acidobacteriota bacterium
TTAGCTTGCCCGGGCGCGCCGCCGGCGCGCGCGGACTGCGCCGCAGGCGCAGTCCGCCAAGCTAAAGATTGAACTCTAAACGCCTGCGCCTGCCGCGCTCAGTCGTAGCTGAATTTGCGCGGCGTCATCAGTGACGGCCACGGTACTGGTTACATCCATGACTCCGCTGGGACTCCGCTGGGACTCCGCTGGCAGACAGTTTGTGCTACCCGCATCCCAGATGCTTTGCTAGACATCGCCCAACCCGCCCACTAGAATCGCGCCCTCGCATTCATCAATAACCACGAATGACCGCACCTCTTCCCCTCGTCGAGTTGCTATGACACCTATGTCCAACGCTTCGCAAGAACCTGCCGGCAAACCGTCCGAAGCCTGGCCGCGCTGGTTGAGCGCCGTCGTGCTCAGCCTGGCGCCGCTGATTTATTTTTATCCGGCGGTCTTGGGCCAGGTCACGCTCGTGCCGGGTGACGGCTGGTCGCAGATTTTCGGCATCCGCGTGCTGATCGGGCAGATGTTGCAACAGGGCTGGCTGCCGCTCTGGAATCCGTACATCTTCGCCGGAATGCCGCTGCTGGCGAGCATTCAGCCGGGCGCGCTCTATCCGCCGACGTGGGTCTTCGCCGTCTTTTCGCCGCAAACCGCGATGAACCTGATGGTCATCACGACCTATCACCTGGCGCTGGCGGGCGCGTACCTGTATGCGCGGCGCATCGGCCAATCGCGGCTGGGCGCGTTGGTGGCGGCGCTGGCCTTTGCCTTTGGCGGCTATCTGGTCGCGCATCTGGGCCACACGAACCGCATCGCGGCGGCGGCCTGGCTGCCCTGGGTTTTATTGGCGATTGAAGAGCTTTACCGGCAGGCGCGCTGGCGCTGGGTGGCGCTGGGCGCCGCGTTTATCGCCTTGCAGCTTTTTGCGGGCGAACCTCAGATGACCTGTTACACGATCATCGTAGCCGGCGCGTATACGCTTTTCACGCTGACGCTGCGCGAGGCGCAAGAGACGCGGGGCCGGTTCATCGCCAGCCTGGCGGCGATGTGCGGCTGCGGCGGTTTGCTGTCGGCGATTCAATTGTTGCCCGAACGCGAGATGCTGCGCTTCAGCGAACGCGCGGTCATCACCTACGAATACTTCTCGCAATTCTCGCTGCCGCCCCGGCAAATCCTGGGCTTTTTCTTCCCGTACTACTTCGGCGGCGCGGCGCTTGATCCATACAAGGTGCCGTACTGGGGCCGTTGGAATCCGACCGAGACGGCGGGCTATGCGGGGATGCTGACGTGGCTGTTCGCGTTCGTGACGCTCTTTCAACGGCGCAAAAGCGCGTTGCAGTGGTTCTGGCTGGCGTGGGCGGTCATCGCTTTGGGGCTGGCGCTCGGCAACAACCTGCCCTTTGGTCTCAATCACATTTTGCATGGCATTCCGGTCTACAACTTGTTCCGCGCGCCGGGCCGGCATCTGCTGGAATTCAATTTGGCGCTGGGGCTGCTGGCCGGCTTCGGCGTAACGGCGCTGACGCAATTGGAAGCGCGCGTGCGTTGGCGCTTGGTTGGTGTAAGCACGGCGCTGCTCGGCGGTATCGTGGCCGTCGCGGTGGTGCTCTATTGCTTCTTTGACGAACGGCTGGTGCTGGAATTGCCGCTGCCGCCGGAGGCCGGCGCGTTTGCGAACCCGGACATACATTATCCGGTGATCTTCTTCGCGCTGGGCGTGCTGGCGCTGCTGGCGTATGCGCGCAAACAAACTGTGTTGATCTCCGCCGCCATCGTCGCGCTCGTGCTATTGGACGCGATGTCATACGGTTTTTCGTATGAGTGGCGGCTGCCCAATTTCAACATGGCCGAGCGGCTGGCCGATGCGCCGTCGGTCAAATTCATCAAGGAACGCGAGAAGGATTTGAACGCCTTCCGCATCCTGAGCCAATCGCCGCAGCCCTTCAAAGACGGCTACGAAATGCTGAATTTCCCCAACGTCTCGATTGTGCGCGGGCTGCAAAGCGTCAACGGTTACGATCCGTTGCGGCTGACGCGCACGACCGACATCGCGGGCCAGATGACGCTGGAAGGCTGGGTCGAAGACCTCGCCGCGTTTAACACTGAACACAGCGGCTACGATTTGCTCAACGTCAAATACCTGCTGTGCGAACAAGCCTCGAAAGACAACGTCACTTACGAAGGCATCAAATTCAACGGCGAG
>JANOWX010000194.1:0-23348 GCA_031418175.1 Acidobacteriota bacterium
ACGCCTGCTGGAACGCTGGCACGGGCAGGCCGAGGGGCGCATTCGCTATTGTTTCGCGCCGCGCTTCGCCGTCAGTTGTACACGCGGCTTGTTGGAAAAAGTGGCCGAAGCCGCCCGCGCACGCGGCGTGCTGGTGCACACGCACGCTTCGGAAAACCGCGACGAGATCGCCTTGGTCGAACGCCTCAGCGGCCAGCGCAACATCGCCTACCTCAACGCTGTCGGCCTCGCCAATCCGCGCACCGTGCTCGCGCATTGCATTTGGGTGGATGAAGCCGAACTTGACATTTTGCAAACCACCGGCACGCACGTCGCGCACTGCCCCTCTTCCAATCTCAAACTCGCGTCGGGCATTGCGCCCGTGACCGAAATGTTGCGGCGGGGCATCTCGGTCTCGCTCGGCGCGGACGGCGCGCCCTGCAACAACCGGCTGGATATGTTCACCGAAATGCGCACGGCGGCGCTCTTGCAAAAAGTCCAGCACGGGCCGCGCGCTTTGCCTGCCTTGACGGCCTTGCGCATGGCGACGATTGACGGCGCGCGCGCGCTGGGTTTGCAGGCTGAAATCGGCAGCATCGAATTGGGCAAACGCGCCGATGTGCAATTGCTCAACCTCAATCAACTGCACACGACGCCGCAACCCGATCCGGTTTCGACGATTGTTTATGCGGCGGAAGCGCGCGAGGTTGAGACGGTGTTGATTGATGGCCGCATCGTCGTGCGCGCGGGAATACTCACGACGTTGAATGAGCAAGCCGTGCTCGAAACGGCGCAGCGCCAGGCGCAGTCATTGGCGCGCACCCTGCCATAAATCGGCACGACGCACATCACGAACGGCTGTTACCGGCTGCATCCGGTCGAATGGAATATCGGCGAAGTGGCGGGGCGCTTGGCGGCGCATTGCTTATCGCAACAAACCACACCGCGCGCGGTGCGCAATGACGCGGCCCGCTTGGCTGACTTTCAAACGTTGCTGGTCAAGCACGGGGTTGAACTGGCCTAGCCGGATGATTTGGTGTTGGACGAAGGAGACCCGCATATTCACGCGCGCTGACTTATTGTTTGACCTCGCGCACGACGCGGAAGCCAATGTCAGCGCGGCCCTGGGCGGGGAAGTACGCGCTGCGTTCGTAAGCCGACAAGCGGCCGCCTGTGCGTGAGGCCACACCGCCGCGCAAGACGCGTTGCGGCGCTTCTTTCGACTTTTTGAGTTTGGGCGGTTGGGTGGGGCCGGGCGGATTGATCTGCTCGCGGCGCTTGTAATACTCGGGGTCGTACCAATCCTGGCACCATTCATAAACCAGTCCGACCGATTGATAGGTATTGCTGACCGTGCGCGCGGCCTTCTCCCACTCGGCTTCGGTGGGCAGGCGGTAACGCGCCCCGGTTTGCTGTGTCAGCCAATGGCAAAAAGCGTTGGCGTCTTCCCAACTGATGCCCACGACGGGGTCGTCGGCGCGCGCGGCGGGGTGGTTGGCGCCTTGCCAGCCGGAAAGCTGCGCATTGGGGGCGGGGTGGTTGGCCGCGCTGACAAACAGTTTGTAAGTGCGATTGCTGATCTCGCGGCAGGCGATTTCAAATTCGCTGAGCGTGACCGGATGAGCGGGTTTGGTATCTTTGAGGCCGCTGTCGTTGCCCATCACGAACTCACCAGCAGGGACGCGCACCAACTCTGGATTGATGTTCGGCAAGAGCGTGATGTCCACGGGCTGTGTCTCGCCCGCAAGCACTTTCACGACGTTGCGCCACTCGCGAAAGCCTGCTTTGACGGCCCGCACGCGATGATCGCCGGGCAACAGGCCATCCACCGAAATCTGCTGCCCGGCGATGCTTTTGACGCTGAGCCGTTCGTCAATGAAAACTTCGGCGCCGGGCTGGTTGACCAGGATCGCCAGCTTGCCGGTCAGCGCTTTCTTCTTTTGGGCAACGTCCAAATTGGTCGCCGGCGCTTTGACCTCCACTGTGCCCGTCCACATTTCATAGCCATCCGCACTCACGCGCACTTGCCGCGCGCCGGGTGCCACCGCATTGAGCGCAAGCTTGCCGTCCTTGCCGATGCTGCCGCGCGTCTGGCCGTCGAGTTCGACCACCGAATTGGGAATCGCGGTGATCAGCAAACGCGCTGAATTAACCGGTGTCGCGCGCGGTTTGGCGGGCGCCGTTTTGGCCGGAGCCGTGCGCGGGGCCGCAGGCTTGGCCTTTGGCGGCGCAGGCTTTTTCTCTTTGGGCGGCGTTTTGGTTGACGGTTTGGGCGGGCTGGTTTTGGGCGGCAAATCGCGCCCGGTCGGGCCTTGCGTGGCCAGACTGCTGCCATTCAAGCTGAGCAGTATGAGCAGTGAAATTGCGAAAGGAGCTAACGCTTGCATAACTTTCTCGGTCAAGTTGCGCCCTGGGCGTTTGCGCGAGCGACTGTCACGGTTCGTTATTGAAGATCCCGCACGCACCGGAAACCCGTCTTGGGATAGACCTTGTCCGCTTGCACCACGCCGCGATACGTCGTCGTGGCGCGGTCGTTGCGCACATCATACGCGCCGCCGCGAATCACCTTGCGGGTGACCTTTTGGTCGGGTGTGATCACTTCCTGTGTTTGGTACGAGCGTAAGTCACTCGCCGTCCATTCCCAGACATTGCCACACAGATCAAGTATGCCGAAGGGGCTGGCGCCACCCGAATAACGGGCCACTTCGACAATCTTGCCCGCGCCATTTTCCGCCGTGTTGGCGAACTCTTGATTCCAGTCCGCGCCCCAGGGATAGAGGCGGCCATCATTGCCACGCGCCGCAAATTCCCATTCCTCTTCGGTGGGCAACCGCTTATCAGTCCATTCCGCATAAGCCACGGCGTCGTTCCATGAGACGTTGACCACCGGGTGTTTGGTCTCGCCGACGGGCGGCTCATTGCCGCGCCAATGTTGCGGCGCAGGGCGTCCGGTGGCGTCTACGAAGGCTTTGTACTGTTCGTTGCTGACTTCGGTGCGATCCATGTAAAACGCTTTTACTTCGACGAAATGCTGCGGCCGTTCATAATCGTCACCATCTGTGCGCCCCATCTCGAACACACCGCCAGGCACAAAAACCATCCCGGCTGGTATCTCAGCGCTCGGCGTGGCTGGTTCGGGCGAGCTTGGCGCGTTCACTGAAGCGCTGGCCTCGGGCGAAGGTTGCGTGAGAATGGTTGTGCGCCGGGGCTGCCGCGAAGTTTGCCATACCGCCGTGAGTAAAAACGCCAGCAAGGCCATGGCGAAGATAACCATCCAGGTCGCCCAGCGCCGCGAACGGCGGCCCAGGCGCTGCGTTTCGACCGAAGGCATATTGGGCGCAGCCGGCTGTGCGCCCATTTGTCCGGCAAACTTATTTGTCGAAGCGTCTTCACCGAGCGCCTGGCGCAGGTGTTTCAATTGCGCGCCCGCCTCGCCGCTGTCAGTGAGGCCGCTGCCGGGCGGAGGAGGGAAGTGCGTCGTGACGCGTTTCTTGTCAACGGCGCGCTCGCCCGTGACGCGCGCGTTTTCCGGTTCAAGCTGCGGCTCGACTGGCGGTGGCGGTTCATAGGCCGGATTGCTCTTGCGCACTTGCTGGTCGAGGTTGACCACGGTGGCGCCGAACAGGTCTTTGACAGAGATGAGCGGCTCGTTTTCTTCAAGCGTGGCGGCCAGCGGATCGGCGGTTGACGCGGGTGGCGTAACAGGTGTTGCTTGCGGCGTAGCTTGCTTTGAAGCCGTAGCGCCATTGACTGGTTTTGTTTGGCGCATGCCGCAGTTTTCGCAGAAATGCGAATGCGGCGTCGTCTCTGCGCCGCAATAGTTGCAACGCGCCACGCCGGCCTGCGCCACAATCTCGCGCGTGACACCGGCATTGAAGGCCGAAGTTTTACTCGCCGCCGCGAGCGTTAATTGCAACGCGCGATCCCGATCCAAGCCGCAGCGTTTGCAAAACAACCAACTGCTGCGCCAATAGGTGCCGCAATTGTGGCAAGACCCCGTTACTGTTTCCTGGCCGAGCGCCCCGGTGCGCGCCCCGCAAAGCTGGCAGCCCTTTTCGCCACGCACCAAACGCGCGCCACAACGAGTGCAACACAGCGATTCCGTGACTGGTTCGCCCAAGGTGCGCACCAAGGGCTGGCCGCACCCGCGGCAAAACTTCAATTCGTCGGAATATTCCAGGTTGCAAGCGCTGCAATACATAGCCAAGCTGCTCTCGCGGCACAGCGTCAGGCCGCTTTCGATACGTACCGGGGGAGGCCGGTATCATAAGGTTCGCGCGTCTTCAGGCGCAAGCAACGGAGTTCTTGGCTGTCGCGCCGCTGGCCGCACTTGGCTTGCACCACGAAGCGACGAAGCCAACGAAGCAGCCGGGGCAGCAGTGCTCGATTGCAACTGGCTTGCCCTTCGTTTGCTTCGGCGCTTCGTGGTTTCACTTGCCTGAAGTTGATAGCCGCGGTGCAATCCGCTTTTGCTTCTTCACGGCAAAATAATTTCCGAAAAGTCGAAATGAAGTCTTGAAATTCACGCGCGTTTCCTTTACACTGTTTCAGTCTTGAAACAGTAAGTCAGACAGACAATCTTTCACAGCAAATTACAGAAAAGTGCAACGCCGGTTGTGTGCGCCGTCTTAGGCGAGGAACTGAGTGTGTGGCGTTCTGTTGTCTTTTTGGTTGTCCGCTGCCAGCCGCTGCCAATTCGCAAGCGGTCGAACTTAAGCAGTTTTGAGCATGATCTTTGCATGCATTCGCTGGCTGAATGATGGCGCGTTGCCCCGTAAACACCAGTGCGCAGCCATTTCTATCAGCGCAGTTGCAAATTTAGGCGCAGCTTGAAGAGCGACTATTCAAATGTTCTTCGAGCGCGCCATGCGGTCTCGAACGAGTTTTCGATTCCTGCCTGAAGCACCACTAGACTCAGCCTGGGTCCGCGCCCCGCCAGCTTGGTTGCCCGCACCAAGCTGGCGGGGAACTCGCCCACCGAGCCAATTAGGGAAGCTTCCGGCTTTTTTTAGCGCGGTTCTGTTTCACAATCAAAACAACGGTCACGACAGATGAAAAGGAGAGTTGAGCGATGGCAGAGATCACAAGACATTTTCCCGGCACGTTCTGCTGGGTTGAATTGAGCACGGCGGATGCTTCGGCATCCAATCGTTTTTATGGCGAAATGTTCGGCTGGCGGCGCAGCTTTATGCCCATGGATGACGGCAGCCTTTACACAATGCTGCAACTCGATGGCAAAGACGTGGGCGCCGTACACGAATTTTTCGACACGGCACTGGAAGAAGAGGAAGAAACATCGGCGAATTGGCGTCTTTACATCGCCACCGATGACGTAGACAAGAGCGTGCAGAAAGCCTTGGCCTTGGGCGGCGCGCTCTTGACGCCACCGCGCGATGTGAGCGATGTCGGACGCCTGGCCGTGATGCAAGACCCGACCGGCGCAATTTTCGCCTTGTGGCAGGCGCGCAATCACATCGGCGCCGAAGTCGTCAATCAATCGGGCGCGCTTTCCTGGCAGGAATTGGTCACCACCGATTGCGAGACGGCCAAGAGCTTCTATGCCGGTCTGTTCGGCTGGCAAACCCAAACGCGCGCGGTGGGCGCGCGCGCCTACACCACGTTCAAACCAAAAAAGAGCACGCAGGAATCGGGCGGTCTGCAACCGCTTGGCGAATCGCTCGGCGACAACGGTTCGCAATGGCTCGCCTATTTCGCCGTCGAGGATTTCGAGCGCAGCTTGCGCAAGGCGCAAATGCTGGGCGCGAAGGTCAAAACCGCGCCGGGCGAACTGCCGAGCATGGGCCGTTGCGCCGTGCTCGAAGACCCGCAAGGCGCGCTCTTTTCCATCGTCGGCACGCCGCAACAAAACTACGCGGCGTTGCGATTGGCGGCCTGACGGGCCGCGCTTGAATTTTTACGAGACAGGCGCAGGCAACACAGACCATTCCATGCTTCCCTTTCGATGGGCTCTGTGTTGTCTGCGCTTGCACCAGCCAAATGCAAGTGTCAGTAGCCCGCGCGTGAGCCAGGGCCCGTGGCTGGCGTAAGAGCGCCCTCCCTCAAGGTCGGGCTACTGACACGCATTGTTACTGCAAACGGTCACACAGGTCACACAAGGTCACACAAGGTCAAACAAAAGATACGAATTGAAAGTACGGAGGTCGAGATGTCTGCAAAGCAAGAACAAATGACAACACAGGAAGCCTACGATGAGGCTACGCGGCGGCAACATCGTGCCGCCTGGGATCGCACGATCTTGGGGATCGCAATTTTTTGCGGGCTGGCGTCATGGATTTTGGTCTATTCGCTTTTTCCCGGTCGGCATTGGTTTTTGCGTGGAGTGCTGGCGACACTTTATGTCTACGCGATTGAACGCGTTTTACTCCTTCTTCGCAAAGGATTGATGACGACGTATGAGACGCCGCGCGAAATCAACACGGCGATTGCGGGCATCCTGGGCCTCTTCGGCGTGATCGCCGTCAACGTGGTTTGCCACTTTGCGCAACAGATGGCCGGGGCCGGTCTCAACCCCTATCTGCTCGAATACCTGAAATGGGGTCTGGTCATCGTGCCGGTCGCGGTGATGGGGTTGGGCATCTGGCTGCAATCGCAAGACCCCGAAGCGCGCCGCGATGCCTTAGACCGGCGTGAACGCGGCGAACGGGCCGAATTCAAAACCAACGCGCGCCGCGATGCGTTGCGTCATCCGACGATGGTTGCCACCAAAAACCTGATTGCCGAAATTACCGCCGAGGCGATGGCTGAGGAATGGATCGAAGAAGTGCGCGGCGAATTGCCGGGGGCAGTGCGCGCGCGGCTCGACGCCAAATTGCGCACCCGCAACAAACCGCAACGCGGTTATGAAGACGTTTATGCTTCGGGGTATGTAAACGGCTCGACGTATTACGATGAAACGCCGGGAAAATTCTAACGCCGATGGTTTCGGATGCCGCCCCCGTCGCGCGCGGACATTCAGACCCCTCCTTCCTCACAAAGGAATCATCGGCGCAAATTCAACCCCTGCGTGACCGGCGCTTATCCGAAGCTGAAGTCGAACGCTTCAACCAACAAACCGCCAGCGCCGTGGCTGAGGATGAAGATTATGTGGAAGTGTTGCAGAACGGCACGACCGGACATGCGGGTACGGTGCTGCCGTTTCATCCGCTAGGGCAAACGGCTGGGCAAGCAATGCCACTGGCGTCGTTGGGGCAGAGCGAAGGCCGGCGTTTCGCAGCGCGTGAAGAAGCAGAACTAGCAGCGGTGCCGGTGCTCAAAGCGGCGCGCCCGACGGTGGTCAAACCGCGCGTCAAACCCGCAGTCGAAAAAGAAGGGCCGGTAATTATGAGTGGCACAAAACCGCCGCGCGTCGGCGTCAACATCGAATGGGTGCAGAAAGGCGTCGGCTGGGATTGCCGCGAAGTCTATTACGTCGGCAAACAGCGCCGCCGCCGTCATCTGGGTCACATCGGCAGGCAGAAATGGGAAGAGATGCAGCAGCAATTCGGCGGCACCGCGCTGGAAGCCGTGCTGCGCGAATGGATCGAAGCGCGCCGCGCTGAAAAAAGCATGGGCCTTGGCGGCAAATAACCAGACGGGTTGTCCGACAAGCTGCCAGCTTGTCGGAGGCTCGGCTGGCGAACATTGGATTTTACTGCAAAGACTCCGACAAGCTGGCAGCTTGTCGGACAGCTTGGCGCGCCGCAGGTTGCCGCCATTTGATTGACAGCTTTGCCAACCGGGCTGACAATCCGCTTCCCCCTCATCAATCCTTCAACGCTATCTCACCGGCAACCAAATACTGAGGAGAAACACGATGAACAAATACTTGCGTTGGGTTCTGTTTTTAATTGGCGGGTTGATCGGGCTGATGTTGCTGGCGACAGCCATCGGCGCAACCTTGCCCGAAAGCCACGTCGCCACACGCACGCTGACCTTGCCGCAAACGCCAGAGGCCGTCTGGCAAGTCATCACCGATTACGGCCAACAGCCGCAGTGGTTTTCTGAAGTCACCAAGGCCGAACGCTTGCCCGATCAAAACGGCCACGCCGCCTGGCGCGAAACCTTGGGCGGCGACATAGTGGCGACGATGGAGATCACCGAAGAGAAACCGCCGCAGCGGTTGGTGCGCAAGATCGCCAATGATGATTTGATGTTTGGCGGACAATGGGAATACGACTTGAAGCCACAAGGCAGCGGCTGCCAGATCACCGTGACGGAGCGCGGCTTTGTGCGCAATCCGTTTTTCCGTTTCGTCTCGCGTTTCGTCATCGGGCATCACGCGACGATTGAAAAGTATTTGCGGTCACTAGCGGCGAAACTCGGGGCACCGGCCAATATCGGTGAATAACTTGAAGCAAAGCCGAAGGCCATCGCATCGAATTGTGGCAACCATTTGAAGGAGGAATGTGCTGATGAAACGACCGCTGCTTTTATTGATCGTGCTTGGTTACATTGCCATCGCCGTCTATTCGGTGGGCCGAACCGGCGGCAGCAAGGCTTCGTTGAAAACTTCGTTTGCGCCCGTGTCCACGACCTTGAACCGCGTCACGCTGGCGACGACGAACATGACCGCGATGGTGCAGTTTTATAACGAAGTCTTTGGCGCCGAATTGGAACCCGCACCGCAATACGGCGCGGCCACACCCGCCTTTCACCAAGGCACGTTGGCCGGGGTCAATTTGTTGCTCTGCCCCAACCAAATCGCGCGCGTCAAAGCCGCGCAGAATCGCCATCAGTTGCGCTTCGCCGTCATTGACATCGAAGCCGCCGTACAGTCAGTGCAAGCCGCAGGTGGCAAGGTGGATGGTAAAGTCACCGAACAACAAGGCGCAAAACTGATTGCCGTGCGCGACCCCGATGGCAACACCATCGAATTCACCCAAGCAAGCAGATGACCAAAGCCCGCAAACAAACGCGCTACAGCGTGCACCCCGGCGTCGAGATGGTGCAGAAATGGATCGAGACGTTGCCCGCCAAGACTGGCCGTTCGCTCGATGAATGGCTGGCTTTCATCAATCACGCCGGCCCGGTGACTGAACAGGAACGCCGCACCTGGTTAAAGACTGAACTCAAGCTCGGCACCAACACAGCCTGGTGGTTGGCTGAACGCTCTGTCGGCAAAAGCGCGGAAGAGGACACGCCTGAGGGCTACCTGCAAATGGCTGAACAATACGTCGAAGCGCTGTTCGCAGGCGCAAAATCCGGGTTGCGTCCGCTTTACGATGAGTTGCTGAGCTTCGGTTTGAATTTCGCCTCGGACATAAAAGCCTGCCCAGGCAAAACCAGCGTGCCGCTCTATCGCCACCATGTCATCGCGCAACTCAAACCCGCCACACGCACACGCCTTGATTTCGGCTTTGCGCTGGGTGGAATGCAAGCCGAGGGCAAGCTGATTGATACCGGCGGCTTTGCCAAGAAAGACCGCATCACGCACCGCCTTGAAATCAAAACCCCTGCCGATATTGATGCCGAGGTCGAGCGCTGGTTCAAACGCGCCTACGAACTGGACGCTTGATGGATATGGAACTACGCGCAATCGCCAGCGACATCTTTCATCGCACGCTCGCGGCCATCGAAGTCGAAGCCGTCGTGTGTCAAGCCATACAACTCAACGGCGACACGCTCAGCGCCGGAACCACGACAGTAAATCTGAAGCAGTACGCGCGCCTGTTGGTGATTGCGATTGGCAAAGCCTCTGTGCCGATGGCGCGGGGCGCTGAACGCGTGCTGGGCGAACGCATCACGGGCGGCATCGTCGCGACAAATGCGCTGCTGGGCACCGCGCCGCGCCGCTTACAACTTTTCACGGGCGGACATCCGTTGCCAAATCAAGGCAGCCTGGCTGGCGCCGCAGCGGCGTTGCAATTGTTGCAGTCCGCGAATGACGAGCAGACGCTCGTGCTGTTTTTGGTTTCGGGCGGCGGCTCGGCCCTGTTTGAAAAACCGGTGGATGCCACGATCACGTTGGCGGATTTGCAAGCCGTCAACCGCGTGCTGGTGGGTTGTGGCGCAGTCATCAACGAGATGAACGTCGTGCGGCGCTTTCTATCCGCAGTGAAAGGCGGGCGCTTGGCCGAAGCCGCAGTCAAAGCGCGCCAAGTTTCGCTCTACATTTCCGATGTGAATAGCGACGATTTATCAACCGTGTCATCCGGGTTGACAATGCCAAGCACTGCGACACGCGCCGATTTTGATGACATCGTGGCGAAATACGATCTGCTCAAACAATTCCCGCCGCGCGTGGCGGCGCTCATTACCGCCAATGCGTTGCTTGATCTGCCACGTGCAGCCACACCGGAATTACGTTCGCATCACTTATTGCTCGACAATCGCGTCGCCTTACAACACGCCCGGCAAATTGCCGAAGCACTGCATCATTGCGTAGTCGAAGTCGCAGAGGATTTGGTTGAAGGCGCGGTCGAGGAAATGGCCGCGCTTCATCTGGCCAGATTGCAAACGTTACGTACATCACATCCAGGCAAAACGGTTTGCCTGCTCTCTGGCGGCGAAGTCATCTGCCCCGTGCGCGGCCAAGGCCAAGGCGGGCGCAATCAGGAATTCGTGTTACGGGCCGCCATCCGGCAACATCAACACCATCCGATGGAAACAGTCGCAATTCTCAGCGCTGGCACGGACGGGATTGACGGCCACAGCCCTGCCGCAGGCGCGCTTGCAGATGAAACCACGCTCGACCGAGCTGCCCAGCTTGGCCTTTCCCCAATTGATTACCTGCAGCGCAGCGATTCATATACATTTTTTGCCGCCCTTGGCGACGCCCTGCTGACCGGCCCCACCGGCAACAACGTGCGCGACCTGCGCATCCTGCTGGCGCGCTGAACAGAAATTCATCCTGACCGGCTACCTTTATTCTCTTTGCCATCTGGCTTGTTTAGTTGAGTCTGCGAATCAAATCCCGGTCCGCTTCCAGCAACTTGCGCCGGAGTGCGCCGTTGATCGCCGCTTTGAAAGCGTCCTGAATTTGCGCGCCGGTGCGGCGAAAGCCCAAGTGGCGCGCGGCGGCGCGAATGGCGGCGGGGCGTTCCGTCCAACCGCGCGGCATGGCCGAGAGCAGCGCGGCAACACGTTCGTCCTGGGAGTAATCGTTGATAGTGCTGCGGCAGGCAATCCGGTATTCGCCTTGTTCATTGCGGAGGATGCCGCGCTGGATGGCGACGCGCAGGTTGTTTTTCAGATTGTCCTAAATGCGCGGTCGCCTTGCTGGCAGGCGCAGATCAACTCGGTTTCGTTCATCGGGTCGCTCATCAGCGTGCGTTGGTTGCCAATCGTATGCGTCAACGTAAGGCCTTCGCCCTGCTCTGGCGGCAGTTAGAGCGGCTTGCAATTGCATGTACGGTTCGTAGTCCCGGCTTCAGCCGGAAGGTTTAGGGAATTGAGCCTTTCCGCCTGAAGGCGGGACTACAAACTTCCCGTACATCCAATTGCAACCCGCTCTAAGGTTGACGGAATTACAACTTGGAATTGTCAGCATATTCAGCCAGACAGCAGGCGAATGCGCTACTCACACGCTTAGACGGAACGGCGTTGAATTTTCTTCTCGGCTTTTTAGAAAATTTTGCGGGGCAAATGTTGGGCGGGAAAAAGTGGCGGCAGCAGATCAATGCTGTCAAGCAAGGAGAGGCTTCAATGATGTTGAGACGCGGCGGCTTGGCTAAGCCACGCTTGATTGTCCAACCGTTGCCAGGCTTTCTGAATATGCTCTGGCCGGAAAAGTTTTTCCTTGCGGGCGCTCCATTCCTGAACCCGCTTGACGGCAATTTGATAATCGGCAGCAGCTTCGGCGTCCGTTTGAGCCAACCAATGGACAGTGGCTAAAAGCTCAAGGCCGTAGGGGGTTTCAAAGCCTTCGATTAGATGGCTGACTTTTTCGAGCCGTGTTTTGACTTCTGTTTCTTCTGCTAAGATGGCGGTCGCGGCTTCTTCAGCAGCAGGCATCAATTGAATTGCGGATTGGCTCTTTCGGTCGCCGTAACCGCGAATGTAGTGGCCTTCCAGTTGAATTAGGACGTGATTGAGATTGTCGGCATAAGGGCCGAAATTGTCTTTCACATAGCGCAACTTCATCGGCTCGCCTGACTCTTGCAGGAAGTAGGCCAGCTTCTGAATTTCAAGCTTGGTGAGCGGATAGCCCTGTTCTTTGTAGCGAGCCATCAGGCTGATGAGCAATGCACGGGCGCGGGTCAATTCTTTCTTGATCGTTCCCACCGGCATCGCTTCAGACTTGGGCTGAGATTCCGGCGCGTAAAGCGCAACCTGAACGCCGGGGAGTTGGCTGAAAGCGGCTTCGATCAGCGGTCTGACTTCGTTCCAATTCAACCCGCCGTTGCCGCAACCCAGCGGCGGGACGGAAATGGATTGAATGCCCAGTTTTTTGACTTCTTCGACCAACGCTTGCAAACCGGATTCGATGTCTTCAATCCGCGATTTGCCCTTCCAGTGGTTTTTCGTCGGGAAGTTGATGATGAAGCGCGGGTTGATGAGCCGTCCGGTTGACACGGTGAACATAAGCCCGGTTTGCACTTCCTTGTGTCGGCAGGCGCGCTCATAAGCGGCAAAGTTGTCAGGGAACCTCTGCTTGAATTGCAGCGCAATGCCTTTGCCCATCACGCCGACACAATTGACTGCGTTGACGAGGGCTTCCGCATTGGCTTCCAGTAAATCACCCTGTTTGAACCGAATCATCATTTTTGCCCGCACAATAATTTGCCGCTTGGTTTTGATGGCGAGACATTAGCCATTAGCTTCGGCTAAATCGCGCTCGATCTCTGGGATGAAGCCCTCAACCTGATCTTCTCGAATCAGCATTCGCACTTTGGGCGCGTCAGCCAACATTTCAATGGCTTGATTGAAAGCGTCAATCAATTGCGGGTCTTGGGGCGGAGCAACAATGCCGGTCATCTGAAAGTCATCATCCGCTTGACGAAGGTTATACAAGCGACCCGCCCAGCGGTTGGCCTTTTCAATCACTCGCTCCTTGTCTTCGTAATCAAATGAGATTGGTTCCAGCACCTGGCGTTTGCCGTTCTGCCAGCCGTACTTGAATTTGTAGGAATACTTGCCGCCTTTGACCTCGACATTTTCACTTAGCTTAGCGGCGATGCCGTGTTGCCGGAAACGCTCGGTCACACCCTTCATCACGGCGGCCTCATCGCGGCGAGTGCTGGCGTGCTGGTCTTCGTGGCGTTCGATCATTTCGGCGAAAAGCTGATTCAGCCTTTGCGCCGGGTCAAGAGCGATACCGCCCATCGCTGCCGACCATTGGAAGCAGCCGGATTCGATCAGCACGATCTGCGGTAGCAGGTCGCTGATGGTTTCAATCTGGCCGTTCGTTTCTTTTTTACCGGCTTCGCGCAGCCGGTGTTTCAACTCGCGCAGCATCTGGCGATAGCCCGCGCTGTTGAAGCCATCGAAGAAGTTGGACAGCCTGCCGTAACGCTCCGTGAGTTTGTAGAGGAATTGCTTTTCCGCCGGAACCCACATCACCACACCGATGTTGACGAACTCTTCAGTCGCCACGTTATGCACGTAACGCAATAAGGAAAATTGATAGGGTTTCATTGGACGATCCTTTTCAAGTCAGTCTGAATATCTACGAAGCGTGCCGGACGCGCCGCCAGGAAGCGAAAGATTCTATCGAGGTCGCCAGCGCGCTTTTCCCACGTTGCGGGAATCAAGGCGCGCAATTGTTGCAAGTCGCTATCGCTGACCATCGCTTGCCACGAAGCCAGCAAGCGGGCGAATCCGCTGCCCTTGCCCGACAAGATGTCGAAGGTGCAATGCGCGCGAACTTTCGATTCTGGAAACAGGGGGGATGCCGCCAGCGTCGCTTCGTCCGCCGTGTGAATGGGCAGGGCGTATGAGTGATCTATCAACAGCACCTGTTTGCCATTCCACAGCAGATTGGGTTTTGCGCCGGTGCGGTCTCCGTTGATGACGGTGGCATCGAATGTTAGCACATTTGCCAACAAGCTCAGCAATTCTGTTGTGAGCAACGCGGCTCGGCTGGGATGCCACGAGTGCGCGGCTTCCTGATAAATCGTGCCGAAGTTCGGGCCGAGATTGGCTTTGAGCAATCGGCGCACTCGCTCATCGGGGACGGCTTGCGGGTACTGCAATAGAGCGGCAGGAACTTCGACAATGGCGTAATCGGGAACGTCCAGCCCGATAGCGCGCGCCAGCATCGCGCAGATCAATTCACAGGCGAGTGAAGTCCCTTCAAAATGCCCATCGCGCACATCCGGCTGGCGCACCTTCAAGACAACTTGATGTTCCTTGCCCGCGTCGTCCACGGCAGCCATCAGCAACGGCTTGGTCACTCCGCCCTCCAAGCGGCGGCGATATTCAAAGCAGGTTAGTTTTAGGGGCGCAATCAGCATGGCAGACGACGACTTCCTTTGAGTTGAATACGAACGCAAAGCTTGCCATAAAGGCGGGCTGGCCGTCGCAAAAATAAATCTCGATTGGCTCGTGCAGGCTGCAAGCCAACCCTATTGAATAAGCCAAGCCTTACCCGCTCACACCCGGACTCATTTTGCGAATCCGGTCTTTATCCGCTTCCAGCAACTTGCGCCGGAGTGCGCCGTTGATCGCCGATTTGAAGGCGTCCTGAATTTGCGCGCCAGTGCGGCGAAAGCCCAGATGGCGCGCGGCGGCGCGAATGGCTTCGGGGCGCGGCGTCCAGGCGCGCGGCAGAGCCGAGAGCAGCGCC
The DNA here is from genome assembly GCA_031418175.1 of Acidobacteriota bacterium. Lineage (GTDB taxonomy): Bacteria > Acidobacteriota > Blastocatellia > RBC074 > RBC074 > JACPYM01. The sequence continues at coordinate 14,705 of JANOWX010000194.1, forward strand.
GCGATGCGTTCGTCCTGGGAATAGTCGTTGATCGTGCGGCAGGCAATGCGGTATGCGCCCTGTTCATTGCGCAGGATGCCACGCTGGACGGCGACGCGCAGGTTGTTTTTCAGGTTGTCGTAAATGCGTGACCCGGTGCGCGCGTAGCCGAGTGCGCGGGTGACGGCGGGGATAGCGGCTTCGGCGTCGAGTTGTGCGCTCGTGCTGAAGACTTCGCGGATGGCGGCGAGGATGGTTTCGCGGTCGAGCGTTTCAATGTCGGGTAAGCGGAGATTGGGCGTTGCCGATTCTGCCTCCGCGACCGCTAGCTCGTGGCTTTCATCCGGCGTGCCTGGCCTGTCAGGTTGGTCTTCGCTGTCAGTGACGATGGCGGCTTCATCCAACGCTGCGGTTGAAGCCGCTAGGCAAAAGGGCAGCAATTCCCGGTCACGCGATAAACTCAATGTTTTCATTAAGTTAGCATGAAGGGTTTCCGCATTTGTAATTTATAGAATTCAAAGGGTTTAGCGTAAAGATGGTCTCGTAAATCGCTCCGTTTTAGTCGCAAAATCTGCTAAGTTATAGCAATTATGGCAATTACAAGCGCGGAAACCCGATTTCCTAACTTGTTGACTACACCGACTTTATTTGCTGACCGGGAATTGCTGCTGTTCGGGATGATCAGCCACCAGCCGCGCTTCAATGGCGGAATTCATCCGGCGGTCAATCCGCCCGATGCGCTGCATCAACCGCACGGGATTCCAGTGCAAGTCGTAATTGATGAGGCGGGTCGCGTCTTGCAGGTTCAAGCCTTCAGAAAGCACATCTGTCGAAATGAGCACGCGAATTTCAGCTTGACCGTTAGCCGCCAAGGCGGCGCTGGATGAGCCGTTGTAATAAGGCGCAAAGCGGCGAATGACTTCGGTGCGGTCGCGGTGCGTGGCGTTGGCGCTATCAATTTCGGCGACGCCTTCGATGCCTGCTTCGCGCAACTGTTTTTCCAGATAGCGCGCGGTGTCCATAAATTCCGTGAAGATCAAAACCTTGTGCTGTTTGAGTACCGGATCGTTTTTGAGCAAGCGCACGAGCGCCGAGAGTTTTTTGTCTTGCGACGGTTTGAAGTTCTGCAACTCATTCAGAAAGGTCGCCAATTGGCTCAGGTCAAGCAGGGTTTCGCCGATGATCTCTTCGACCTTGAATTCTTTCCGTGCAAGCTTTGCTACGGCCTCGAGCATTTCGGGCGGAATGATGTCTTCCTCAGCATCCGGTTCTTGTTCGCCGCCAAAAAGCTCAAGTTGATGTTCGTGCATATAACCAATCAGCTTTTTGTGTTGCAGCTTCCAACGTTCGAGTTGGCTTTGCTCGCTTTTGGTTTCAGCGTGTACTTCAGCCCAGGCCAGCAGCTTGCGCAGCAAATTCCAGCAAGACATCGTGAAGGCTTCGACCGAGCTTTCAAACCGTTTGAGGAAATTGGTGCGAATGAGTGAAACGACCTGCTTTTGCCGCCCTTGTTCCAATGGATCAATCGAGGCATCGTCGCCTTTGTAATAAGCGAAAGGGTAATAAATGGGCAGTGAGAATAACGGCTCCTCCTTGCTGAAAGCCTCTTCGACCAAGCCAAGCAGCTTGCCGTAGGTTTGCTTGACCGAATAGTCAACGATGCGGGGTTCGCGCGGATGGGGAAAGAGCATTTCTCCTTTCGTGTCGCTCTCTTGCGCCGTGCTGCGTTTGACGTAAGCCCGGCTGCGTTGCACGACGAGCGCGCGGAACAGTTCATCCTGTTCAAGAATGCGGTCGGCTTCGACCAGGTTGGTTTCAATTCCTTCGCCGTCAAAGGGAGTTCCCTGGACAGCTTTTTCCAAAGACTTTTCCATCTTGCGAAAGTGGCCTGCCAGCGAATGGATGCCGAGCGAATCTTTGAAATAGTCCGGCTGGTGGCGGGAAAACAATTCGATCAAATGCTGTAAATCAACCAGCCGGTTGTTGATCGGCGTGGCCGTGAGCAGAAAGACTTTCTTGTCCGCAATCACGTCGAACATCTTCCAATAACGCGATTGCCGCTCGCCATCCGCCTGACCCCGTGTGCCGGTGTTGCGGAAGTGATGCGCTTCATCAATGACGACGACATGCGCCCGCTCGCGCACACTCTCGAAATCTTCCTGAAACCTGCCGCCCCGCAGCAGGTCGGTATGATTGAAGATTTCGAGTTTGCTGTATTTGCCGAAAATATGCGGCAGTCTTTCTCTCAGGGTGACTTCCCAAACGGCTTCACGGGCGGCCTTGGGCACAAACAGGGCCACGTTCAAGCGGTCGTGCATGATCAGCCGCTCGATAAGCATCAACCCGACAAAGGTTTTGCCCAAACCAACGCCATCACAGAGAAATGCGCCGTTGTGGCGCGCGGCACGTTTGAGCAAGTTGTGATAGCCCTCGCGTTGGTAATGGGCAAGAATCGGATAAACGACTGATTCCTTGCGCTCCCACTCATCGGCGGTCATCTCGTGGCCGCGAAAGTATTCCTGCAAAGATTTGGCATAGACTTCAAAGGGCGAGTAATCACGGATGTGGCGTTCGATCACTTGCAGGATTTCGGGCGTAACGTCCTCAGCCTCATTCCAATGCGCGTCGTACCACTCTTGCAGGATTTCCACTTCGCGCCGCAACTGCACGTTCAATTCGACGTTTTGCGTGAGTCCCGGATAAGTGAAGTTGCTGGAACCAACCAACGCCGAGGAGCCAACTACGGTCAGTTTTGAATGAGTGATATAGGCTTTGGCGTGGAACTTTCGCTTGGTGTAAACGCGGCATTCAATCTTTCCGCTTCTTAAAGCCTCGACTATCGCAGGCACGCCTTTGAGAAAATCGTTGGTTTCCTTCTCTCGTTCAAGACTGTCATTTAGCGCATTGGTGGCTTTCTGTAATCCGTCAATCAAGGCTTGCTTGGTGCGCTTGGTAACTTCGTCGCCCATCAGGATGCGTACTTTGTCGAGTTGCTGCCAATGGCCTTCGAGTGCAAGTAAGGCTCCTATCTCGAAATATCCCGTGGCGATGTCGAACTGACGAGCAATGCCCGCCCATTCGCGCAAGTAGTTCAGGGCTTTCCACTCGCTATCGCTGTTGTCAACGATGAAGATGTCTCCGCCTTGCGGCTTGTTTTTTTCGGCCATTGTGATGCACCAAAAGCTAAATGATTAAGTGCCAGTGAGGCTGCAAGTCGTTTCCAACTGAGAATGTAGTGTCGGGTTCAACTGCTGGGGCGGCGGCAATGTATGGCGCAAGCGCAGGTTCGTCAAGGCTGGCGTCGAAATTCAGAAAGCCTGCGAGGATATGAACCGCCAGGATTGTGGCAACAAGTGCGGGGGGAAAACGAAAAGCCGCTTGCGCGGCTTTTCGTGACCGATAAAAAAGATTGGCTCCTCAGGTAGGACTCGAACCTACAACCCCCCGGTTAACAGCCGGGTGCTCTGCCATTGAGCTACTGAGGATCAAAACCTCATCAAATTTGAAGCGTGAAAATACAATACGAGTTTATATCTGTCAACCGGCTTTCACGCCCAACTTGGTGTGGTTGACTTCACGAATGACAGGCATTAGAAATTGCGCCGGGCGTGCAGGCATAGCCTAATCGTTTACCCTGCTCTGAATTCGTAAGCAGCAAGCAGCAAGTGACTTTGAATCGGTCATTGGTTTTGCAATGAGAGAACAGTTGGCACTTTTGGCGTTGTTGGCGGTCACCTTGACTGCCTGCAATGGCGATAACAAATCTGATGCGGGGGTACACGCCGATGGCGAGAAGTCAGGTGCGGCAGGCTACAGATTGCATGCTCCATTGGGGTTGGATTTGGAGGCGGCCTCGTATTCGGTGCCGCAAGAGAACCCTTTGACTGAAGCCAAACTCAAGCTGGGCCAGCGGCTCTATTTTGAAAAGGCGCTTTCGCTTGATAACACGCTCGCCTGTGCTTCGTGCCACGTGCCGGACAAAGGTTTTGCTGATCCGCATCAATTTTCAATTGGCGTGAAGGGGCAAAAGGGCGTGCGGCAAGCGCCCGCGCTCATCAATCGTGCTTTCAGCCGCAAGCAGTTTTGGGATGGCCGCGCGGCTTCGCTGGAAGAGCAGGTGTTGGCGCCGATTACGAACTCGATTGAAATGGCTCAACCGAACATAAAGAGTGTCGTTAGCCGCTTGGTAAAGGACGCCAGCTATGTCGCGGCCTTCAAAGAGGCCTTTCCGGCAGAAGGCGGAGCGATCAACGATGTGACGATTGGCCGCGCCATCGCCAGCTTTGAACGGACGATCATGTCGGGCAATAGTCCGTATGACCGTTTCACCCAGCTAAAGGATCAGACGGCAATGAGCGCGCTGGCGCAACGCGGGTATCAACTTTTTCTGGGCAAAGCCAACTGCGCGAGTTGTCACGTGGGTTTCAACTTCACTGACGAGAGCTATCACAATCTGGGTTTGGGCGTGAATACGAAAAAGCCGGACTTGGGCCGCTTTGCCGTCAGCAAACTCGATGGGCACCAGGGCGCATTCAAAACGCCGACCCTGCGCGAAATTGCCAGCACCGCGCCGTATATGAATGATGGCTCGCTGAAGACATTGGAAGAGGTAGTCGAGTTTTATGACAAGGGCTGCCGCGATAACAAATGGCTGTCAGCGAAGATCAAGCCGCTGGGGCTGACAAGCCAGGAAAAACAGGACTTGGTCGAATTTCTCAAAGCGCTCACAGGTGAAGTGGTTTGGTATGGCAAAGAGGCGGGCGTGCAGGCCCACAGCACAAAGGGCGTAGCGAAGCTGTAATTACCCGGCAACGCTGTTTACAAAACAGAAACGGCAGGCCATTTGACCTGCCGTTTTTTCCTATGGACCAGAGGAGGATCGAACTCCTGACCTCCGCAATGCGAACGCGGCGCTCTCCCAGCTGAGCTACTGGCCCGAAAACGTGGGCGATCTTAGCTGCTGGGTTTAGGGCTGTCAAGCTTAGGGTTTCGGTGCCGGTTCAACTGCAATGAAACAAGCGAAAGTGCCGATGAATACGGCGTTATTCGACGATTTGGCCGCGGCTTTACACGCGCAAGAACCGGCTGTGAAGCAGCGCTTAGGCCGGGGCTTTCTTGTCCCCAGCCGGTTTACCTTCCGTTCCCGCCGCCAGCACAAATTGTTCGCGCGCCGGCGCTTTGATGCCGAGTTGATCGAAGGCGAGTTTTGTGCGGCGGCGTAATTCGCGGGCGATTTCGGCCTGTTTGTTGGCGGCGGTTTTGACTGTCATGCGCAAGCCGATGCTGGCATGTGTGAGCCGTTCGACACCGAGCATGGCTGGTTCTTCGATGATTTCGTCGGGGCGCTCTGCGCGCATCTGCCGCGCGGTGGCGAGCATGGCTTCCATCGCGCGGTCGGCGTCGGCGGTGTAATCAATTTCGAGGTCGAGCACGGCGCGCGACCAGTCTTTTGAGAAATTCGAGACGGTCGCAATCGTGCCATTTGGAATCGTCGTCAAAGAACCGTCCAACGCGCGAATCAGCGTCATGCGCAGCGTCAGCCGCTCGACCGCGCCCGTCGTTTCGCCAATCTTGATCGTATCGCCGACGTTGTATTGGTCTTCGAGCAGGATCATAAAGCCGGCAAAGAAATCCTTGATCAGGCTTTGCGAACCGAAGCCGATGGCAATGCCGATGACGCCGGCGCTGGCCAGGATGGGCGTGACATTGACGTGCAGGTGTTGCAACACCGTCATCAATCCGATGAAAAAGATGAGGCCTTGTGCGACGCCGCGAAAGATAGCCGAGAGCGTTTGCGAACGGCGTTTGGCCGTTGTTTCGCCGCGTCCCGTGGCGCGGTTCTCGAACAGATTAAAGCTGGTGCGGATCAGTGCCGTAGCGAAGCGCGCCAGAAAGATCGTGACAACAATGTCAAAGGCGAGGTTGACGCCCGTATCGAACAACCAAGCGCCCGCGTGCGCGCGCATCTGCTCCAGGCGTTCGCTGACAGTTTGAATTTTCGGGCGCGTTTGCGGTAACAGATAAACGAGAAAGACCGCATACAGTACCCAGGCCGTGGTGCGCGCGGCGTTGCCGCACCAATCAATCAGCAAGCCGCGCAACGAGGGTTGCGCGCCTGGCTGTGCTGTGCGCCGCACGAAGTGTCGCGCCAACCGGTGTTGCACGACGCCAATTAGCCAGTGCAGCGCCCACGCCAGCGCGCCCGCCAAGCCGATCAACAGAATGATAAAGAGAATCTCGTTGCTCACGCGCGCCAGTCTAAAAGCAAATGCCGAAACTTCAAAGCTGTTGGTAAAAGCATGGAGTTCAGCCTTCAGGCTGTCTGAGCGCGCAACGCGCGCCAAACAAGCTAAAGTTTGAACTCCATGCTTTTCGTTCCTGGCTACGGGCTGACCGCAAAGCCGTTCGCCTTAACGAGCGTCTCGCCGGTTGGATTGGTGATGATGATGTTCCGCGCGTTCGTCAGCGCCGAACTGGAAATCGTCACGCGCACATTGAGTTGGGTGGAATTGAGATAGGTCGTCGTGGTGGTGATGCCGTTGCCGCTCATTTGCACCAGCGTGCCCGGTACGAAACCAGCGCCGGTGATGGCGCTGGTCAGCGTCTTGCCGAGTTTGCCAATCGAAGGCGTAACCGCCGTGACGCTCAGGCTGGCCGCATTGTTTGCCAGCACCGTTACTTTTTGTGTGTTAGTGGTGGTAACGCCGCCACGGCTATCACTGACGCGCAAGGCGATCAGGTGTTCGCCCAGCGCTAACTGCACTTCGGCAACTGAGCCGCTCGCGATGGCCGTCCCGCGATCCAGCCAACTGAAACCGAGCTGATCGCCGTCGGGATCGTTTGACGCGGTGCCGTCCAGCCGTACTAACGCCAAGCCGTTTTCAGCGGCGATGAGCGTCTCAGACAAGCGGTTCGCCACCGCCACCGGCGGTTGATTATTGGAATTGTCAGCCACGGTGACGGTGAATGCGTTGCTGGTGCTGTTCCCGCCGCGCCCATCGGCGGCGTTGATGCGCAGCGTATAAAGCGCAACGGTGTCGCCCGCTGGCGGCGCGCTGCGCAAGGTGGCGGTGCGTTGGGCGGGATCGGCTTTGGTCAGGGTGATGAACGGTGGGGCGTTTTCCAAGGTGAACGTCACTTGATCGCCGTCGGCATCGGTGGCGCGGATGGCGATTTCGCTGGACTGGCCGCGCGCGACCGTCTGGTTGGGAATGTTTTCGATCACCGGCGCGCGGTTGCCAACTGTGACTGCCGACCAAGAGAGCCGCGCGCTGGCCTGGCCGCCCGCGTCGTAATGTTCAAACCGCAAGCTGTGCGGGCCCGCGCTCAATTGCACATCGGCCGTGAAGCTGGCTTCGGATTGATCCTTCCATTGGTCAACGCGAATGACTTCGTCCACATACAAACGCAAGCCGTCGTCCCCCGCCGCCGTGAAGCGGTAGGTGCCTGCGTCGAAATTGACCGTGCGCGTCCAGCGAATCGAAAAGTTATCCGCCGGAACGTTGCAGGCGGCGCTCGGACTATCCAAGCCGAAATTGAAGTTGAGATTCCCCGCGCCATCATCGCGCACCATTGCGGGCGCGCCCTGCAAAAGGCGGTTAATGAAGTATTCGCCTTTCCAATGGTCAGCCGCCACGGTCGCCGCACAAGGCGATGCCTCGTTGACCCGGATCGTAAACGCCGCGCTTTGCGTCTTGCCGCCCTTGGGGTCTTCGGCCTGCACGCGCACGTTGTCGAAGGTGCCCGCCGCCGTTGGCGCGAGCCGCAACGTCGCCGTGCGCTGGGCCGGGTTGGCGTTGACTAGGCTGGCGAAGCTGGGCGCGTTGAGCAAGGTGAAGCTCACCGGGTCGCCGTCTTCGTCAGTCGCGTTGAGCGGCACATCCAGCGTTTGGCCGCGCGTGACGATTTGTTCGCCGAAGTTGGTGGTGATGACGGGCGCGCGATTCGCGGGGCCGGCGGGCGTCAGTTTGCGCACGCGCAGGTTGCCCGCGTCACCGACAAAAACGCTGCCATCCGCCGCGACTTCAACGCTTGATGGCAGATTGAGTTTGGCTTGCTCCGCCGGGCCGCCATCGCCGTCGAAACCCGCCACGCCATTGCCCGCGCTGGTTTTGATGAAGCGGCTCGCGCCATCCACACGGCGCAGGCGGTGATTGCCCTGATCCACGATGAAGAGGTTGCCGTTGCCGTCCACGCCAACGTCGGTCGGGTTGTTGAATTGCGCGCTCGCCGCCGGGCCGTCATCGCCGCCGAAACTTTGCGTGCCGTCGCCCGCGACGGTCGAGATGGTTTTGCTGACCGCATCCACGCGGCGAATGCGTTGATTGGCGCGGTCGGCGATGTACAGATTGCCTTGCGCGTCGAAAGCCAAACCCGTCGGGTTGTTCAAACTGGCCTGATTCGCCGGGCCGTTGTCGCCGCCAAAACCCGCGCCGCCATTGCCCGCATAGGTGTTGATGATACCGGTCGCGGCGTCTACGCGGCGTATGCGGTGATTGGCCATGTCCGCGATATAAACATTGCCCTGCGCATCCACAGCCAGCGCGCCGGGCCGATTCAAGCGCGCCGAAGTCGCCGAACCGAAATCGCCGACGTTGCCGCCGACGCCCGTCAATGAACCGGCGAAATGCGCGATGCGCCCGTCAACATTGATCTTGCGCACGCG
>JANOWX010000195.1:0-4891 GCA_031418175.1 Acidobacteriota bacterium
GCGAAACGGGTACTGGTATTCCTCGAAGGTCTCAAATAGTAAATCTCCGACTTCAATTTGTTTTGGCTCGTTCATACAGACCTCGTATAGCTTTCTCAAGAATAAAAACGCGACCAAGTGCAGCATGCTTTTCTTCGCGCAAAAGAATTACTTGTTTTTGTAGGTCGTTATTTTTAGCCTCCAATTCGGCAACGCGCGCATTTAATTTGTCGCGCTGTCTCTCCCATTCCAGCGTCTTCCATTGCTCGTTTTCAACTAAGGTTTTTAAGCTATTCATAATCTCCCCCGAAGTAAAATACCAATTCCCAGCAGACCAAAGCCCAGCAAGCTCAGCGTTGCGCTTTCCGGCACGGCGACAGGCGGGCGAATAACAGGCGGCGGTAAAATCGGGATGCGCGGCACGGTCACAACCGACGAATCAGGCCATAAGGCTATGACTACCGCAATTCCGGCAGGGATTGTCAGAAGCCATAGCCTTGACCGACCGGGGGAATTGTTTTCGATTGCGGCGCAACCGCTCGTGCAGTCCAGCGATTGACCAAAGGGAATGACGCGACCATCGGGTAGTCGGATCATCGGCACGCCGTTCACTTCGATGATTTTGGAATACTGAACCGGCTCTTGCGGGAACGTGACGGGCGCACAGTGAGTAGGGAGCGCGAAGAAGAAAGTAACAGTCACTACCACGATCAGTAGCCATAATGCCCAGTCGTACAAGTTCCACTTCATGACTCACCTCTCAATTCTCCCGCGTCTTGTCTCTTCAGTATTTCAAAAGTGCCAGCATCCTCGCACCCGGTAATGTTCAGCGATGTACATTCGCGGTAAATAACAACGCAGTCATCGCCCACATCAGAACAGAGGTACGTGTTACTAAGCGCGAGAATAACCATGGGCGCTTCGCCGTCTGGTAACATGCCCGCATGACCAAGTAAGCCATTTTTCCGTACCAGTTGAAATTTCATAGCTCACCTCTCAATTCCGCGCGTATCGCCTCCAATTCGGCTTCGCTCAGTTTCGCCTTTGCCCGCTCAAGCAAATAACTATTCGCGTATCGCGCGAACGTCGTGAACGGCAGCGATTCGGCGAACGCTTTCGGCTCCGTGTACTGCCATTCGGGGAATAAGTCGCACAGGGCATCGGCAATACTTACCGCGTCGTCGTGCGTCGTGCATACGAAGTGCAACCTCTCCAAAAACCCTAGACCTGCGCCGTCCTGTATCATGTCACGCACGTACACCAGATATGCGTTTGCGGTGCGCACTGGTAGTTCCCCTCTGGTTATTTTTCTTTCTTCAATAGCTTGCATAATCTCTCTCTTTCTTTTGAATTTATAGCGCCGCTCGCCAGACGTTATTTTCCAGCCGAATCGCGGTCTGGCACAACGGGCAGCTCACCGCAACCAATTCCCCCTGTAGCGCCTCAAGGTATTCAACGCAACAGCGGTATACGCTACTCGTGTCAATCGTAGGCGTTCGCTTGCCATCAATTTCCAGTTCGTAGCTACTGAACACGCTCGGCAGTCCGGCGCAAAGGTTTTGGCATAGCCCTTTCCAGCGGGCGGCGCGTTGGTTCGCGGCGGTAAGTAGTGGGTCTTCAGTCTGAAGTAAATCGGATATTAAGCTCATAATTCTCCCTCTTTCATAAAAATAGAAACAACGTTTCCTGTTTCGCAAGGCGCTTTGCCTCACGGTTTGAGTAGTAGTAAGCAACCGGGATGACTGGCGGCTTCGGTAAGCACTGGTAACAAAGTTGGCGGCCCGCGTAGGTCATAAGCTGGATGATTTCATTATCCAGCAAGGATAATTGACCGTCAAGGTTCAGACATCGGCCTTCGTGCTTCGGGCAATGGTTACATTCACAGCGCATAAATCTCCGTATAGTGTTCGCCTTCAACGACTTTCAGCGCGGCGCTCTTCGAGAGTTCGGTTACGGTATGAAATCCAAGTATCGTGCGGGCGTATCCCGGCAAGATCTCGACAACCCGGCAGCGGGGCAACCATTGAATTTCGGCGCGGCGGCGTGAATATCGGCAAACTTCGACGGTCAGCGAATGCCCGCCAATTACGACGCCTTGAGTGATAAGATTTAATTTTAGCTTTTCCGTTGCCCGCATAAGATTACCTCGTGCCAAAAAGCCACAATTCACCAGCGTTCTCGCAATGCACACGGCCTTGTCGGTTCAGTTCCCACAGGGCAGCATCAAGTAGATCAAGTCGCATATCCGGCATGAATCGCTTGACCGTGCGCAACGTCGCAGGCTCTTCGACGCGCAGGATTTGCAAAATTCGATCTTCGTCTTTTTGCCGCATCACATTCCCCTCATCAGTTCAGCCACGGCGGGCATTTTTCCCGGCACTAAGTCCAGCGGCGGCGCTCCCTGATGGTCACACGGCCTTACGCCAGCTTCCCTGCCCTTTGGATAGTGCCAGCCCGGCGAATTGATGCACCGCGAACACGATTTTGGCGCGGCCTGTTCTTGTTGTTTCGGAGAAGAGGGGCGATAGGTGGGAGATTGCGAAGCCGTCTGCCTTGTTCCGGTTATTGGCGTTTCAATTCGATTGAGCCACGCTAACATTCTGCGGCGCGTCGGTTGCTTGTGGTGATTCTCGCACCACAACAACATTTTGGCGTATTCCATCTTGACAGCGATTTCTTTGTAAGCATCCGACGACTGAAGGCGGTCAAGCCATTCGTCAATGCCCTCTTCCGATTTAACTTTCCCCAAAAATTCAGGAGCCGCGCAAAACGGCTTTTCGCTTTGGAAAGCGTTTTGACCAACTCCTATTTGTAATTCAGTATTTTGTAATTCAGTATTTTGTAATTCAGTTCTTAGTAGAGTTCCGGCTTTCCGGGTATCGGGAAACCCGGTATCGGCTTTTCCGGTATCGGGTAGCCAGTCATCGGTTTCCAGATTCCGTTTCCCTGCACCAGTTAACCAGCTTTGCGTTTTCTCGCTCTCGATGACGGGCGATTCGTGAATTAGGAATTCGCTCACGAATCGCCCGCGTTCGTCCCTGTGCTGCACAAAGGTCAAGTACCCCGCCTTTTCCGCTTCAAGCATTATCCGCCGTCGCTTCTCTTTACCTAATCCGCCTTCCTGCTCAATCTGATGTGTTGAGCATTGCCAATCATCCGGCTTGCTCAACAGGTAGGCCAGCAGTCCGCGCGCCTCGAAGCTAAGGCAGTCATCTTGCAATAGGTCGTTTGAAATTGATGTGAAGCGGTTCGGTTTCGATTTACGGAGAATAGACATAGAGAGACCTGGTTGTTCTTTGGCGTGAAGGGTAAAAGTAAAATGGCCTGATTTGGTTTTCGTGGTTGCGACACCTACGGAGCCAAATCAGGCCATTGTCTCGAAAGTCGGTTGTCGTAGGTGTCGCTCATTCAGAATCGCGCAAAACGTCGGAAACGTCAAGCGGTTAAAAAGATTTTCTCGCTTGAATACGGATCAAGCAAGAATCCTTGCGTTTTGATTTGTTTCCAAAGGCGGTAAGTTATCGCCACATCATTAAAGCAATAATCTATCACCTTGATAATTTGTCCTTGTTGATACAGGACAGGCGCTAAAGCCCCATCGCCTGATTTGCCCGTGTTCAGATTGCGCCGGGCAAGATCGTTCAGCTTGACGCGCTTCCCCGTCCGCTCTTTGATTTTAGTTAGCATGTCGTAGCTCTTGATGCGCGGCACGATCAATCCAAAGGCTTCGAGTAAAGGGAAATCAAATGAATCGCCGTTAAAAGTTACGATCTTCTCGGAGTAGTTGATTAGCGTTTGCAGGCCGGATAAATCGCCGTCGTCGAAAACGTGCGCCGAACCATCGGACACCTGCACGCAAACGCAGGAAATCCCCATGCCCTTGTAATCTGTCCAGTCGTTCGCGTATTCAATTCCAAATTCCGGCTGCCCGCTTTTCGGAAGTACCGGGCGTTTCGTTTCACAGTCAAGCCATAAAATCATTCGTTCACTCTCCTTGCTATCCGCTTTGCGCGGGGACGTGGTTCTTTTGAATTTTTCCGGCTCAACGCGGCGCGTGATGCCTAATTGAGCCGGAAAAGCGATTCTGAACGCTCTAAGCACTGAATTCAATCTTGACCTGATGAACCACAGCTTGCCAGTTCGTGCGAATTTCGGTCTCGCCCGCGCTGATGCCGTCACGCCCGCGTTTGGGCTGGTCGGTGGAATTAAGTTCGATGATTTGATTGATCCGCTTTCGGTTCGTGAGTGTTGAATCCAGGCCTTCCGTTTTTGTCCATTTCCAGAATGGTGTCGCGTCAAGCCCTACGGGATCATCCTTCAGGCTACGCCGTGACCGCGTAACGCCTGTTGGGGCTTGCGCCTCGAATGCGGCGGCCTCTGGCGTTGGCGGCTCAGTCTCGTCATAAAACTCAGCAGGCGGCGCATCGTTGGCGGGATTGCCCGCGATGCGCCGAGCCTTATCCTCTCCCAGTGCCTTTGCCGTTCTGACCGCGCTGGTAAGATGCCCTTGTTCCGCCGTCCAGATTTCCAGGGATTCTTGGAGGGAAACTATGATCGGTTGTTTGCGTGGAAAGAACGTCAGGAAGTCTTGCGCGTCCGGCAGTACCTCGTTGAAATGATCCCAAATTGTTTTCGCGTCAACGGCCTTGACCATTAGCCTTTTGCAGTCTTCCCAAAAAATATGTTTCGGGTGTGGCGTATCGGTTTCCTTCGGCAACCCCAGTTCCTCGTTTTCCTTGCGCTTCAGTTCCGCGCGGAATTCGGCGCTTAGCTCTTGCGCGATACGTGTGCTTCTAGCGGCGGTGTCTTCGCTCTCAATTGTTGGTAATAGCGGCCCCGGCGCGGCTCCGGTGATTGATGCGTTATCGGTAGGGGCGGGCGCTCCCTTAGCTTTCTTTGGTCGCCTCTCCGG
>JANOWX010000196.1:0-12872 GCA_031418175.1 Acidobacteriota bacterium
CAGCAAACTGTGCGACGAGATTTTGCATTTCGGCGGGATGGGGCATACGGCTTCGATTCACACGCGCAATCGAGCGGCGGCGTTGCATTATGGCGCGTTGATGCCCGCGGCGCGCGTCGTCGTCAATTCGCCTTCGACGCACGGAGCGATTGGTTTTTCGACCGACCTCGCGCCTTCGATGACCTTGGGTTGCGGGTCGTGGGGCGGCAATGTGACTTCCGATAACATCTCGCCGCTGCATTTGATGGACATCAAGCGCGTGGCGTTTGAAACGCGCCCGGTTACAAAAGATGCTACGCAAGGCGCAGCGAACACGTCGCTGGTCGCGGCTCCGGCGCAAGCAGATGCGTCTGCCATCGCCGCGTTGGTGGATCGGCTTTTCGCGGCGCGCAAACCCATGCCACCCGCACAAGCCGCACCAGCGAGTGCCAGTCCAAATCCTAATCCGGGCGCAGACGTTGCGCCGCCTGCGCCCGCCAGTCCGCCCACGCCCGCAGCGAAGCCCAAGCCGAAAGCCGTGGACTTTGTTTGCGAAGAGGATGTCAAACGGGCGCAGGCCCGCAACGAGAAGATTTACGTCAACGCCAAAACGATCATCACACCCGCCGCCCGCGACTTGGGCAACGAGCGTGAAATCTTCGTTAAGACCGTTGGCTAAGCCCACGCAGACGCATAACGTTTGCTGTCGCCGCTCATCTTTCCAAACACGATTGAGCAACGCGGCAAGTTGATTGAACGACCTTGCTTCAAGCGAATGTGGCCCGTCAGTCAGCTTTGCCCTCCAACCTGAGAGGTTACTATGTCAGCAAACTTTTCCAGTTTTGAAAACTTCGGCAAGAACGCAAATTTCGGCGGCGGCGGGTTTCGCAAACTCGTTTACATCGTGATCGGCTTCTTTCTGCTCATCATGTTTTTCGCCACCTTCAAGACCGTGCCGGCCGGGCATCGCGCGGTCGTCTTCAACAACATCACCGGGGGCCTAAGCGCGCGCGGCGAAGGCTTGACCCTGCTGATCCCGTTCACGCAAATGGCCACGATCTATGACGTGCGCACGGAAACATACACGATGAGCCGTATGCTCAACGAAGGGCAGATCAAGGGCGATGATTCGGTGCAGGCGCTGACCAGCGACGGGCAAGAGGTGGCCGTGGACGTTTCGATCCTCTATCACCCCGACCCGAACAAGATCGTGCAACTGCACCGCGAAATCGGCCCCGATTACGAAGCCAAGATCGTGCGCCCCTCGGGCCGCAGCGTCACTCGCACCGCCGTTAGCAAATACGCCGTGATTGACGTTTACGGCGCCAAGCGTTCAGAGATTCAGAACGAAGTGCAGACCGAACTGAAAGCGCTCTTCGACAAAAGCTACTTGATTCTGGACAGCCTGCTGGTGCGCAACGTGGACTTCTCCGCCGAATTCAAGAAGGCCATCGAACGCAAACAAGTCGCCCAACAGGAGGCCGAGCGCAAGAAGTACGAACTCGAAACCGAGAAGGTCGAGAAAGACCGCAAGATCATCGCCGCCGAGGGCGACGCCGAATCCATCAAATTGCGCGGCGATGCGCTCTCGCGCAATCCGGCGCTGATCCAATACGAATATGTCCAGAAGATCACGCCGGGTGTGCAAACGATCATCACCGATGGCAAGTCCATCTTGAGCTTGGGCGATATAGTTCGCGGCAGCGGGGGCAAGGGTAAGCCATAACCTGCTTGCCAGATCAGTCCAGTTTGACAGGCCGGTTTGACAGGATTGGCGGGCCGCCGCGAAAATCCCGGCTGAAAAGGAGCAAAGATATGGAAACTCAAAGCGAGAAGGCACTGGACATTGTGCGTCTGGCGGAAGGCGGGCAACTGACCTTGCCGGCTGAGTATCAACGCGCCTACAGCTTAACGCCTGGCGCCGCGATGGTCGTGCTGCATGTAGGCGATGCCTTATTTGTCGCGCCGCAAGACGAAGTCCTCAACGCGACGGTCGCGCCGCTAGAGACCGCCTGGAAAGAGTCGGGGATGAGTTTGGCCGAACTGCCTGAAGTGCTGCGGGACGTGCGCCATGTGGTGGTCGAGCGTGAATTTGGCGTGCTGTTTGAGGATCAGCCGTGACTCCGCTGCTTCCCCCGAATTTTTGCGACAGTCCAGACTGCAGTTGTAAGCGAGACGGCAGTCGGCTTTGCACTGCGCAGTGGCAGCCATACCAGTCCTGTTTCCGTTTTGTTACACGATGAAGAAATACCTTGAGAAACAACTCGCCGAATACTTCGATCCCGGGGTGCGCGGGCGCGGTGAAGCTTACAAACGCTCGAGCGCTGTGCGCATCAAGCGCGGCGATATGTGGCACGTCGCAGCCCAGGTGCAGGGCAGCGACAATTACGACATTGAACTGGAACGCGAAGCTGACAATATCGAAGTGCTTTGCCATTGTCCTTATTTTCAGGATCGCGGCCCGTGCAAACATATCTGGGCGGTGCTGCTCACGGCGGACAATTACGGCTACTTGATCGGCGACGGCCTTTACCGCCCGGTGACGATGACCGAAGCCGGTTACGACGGCGAACTCGACGATGAGCTGGATGAAGAATTCGGCGAGGATGAATTTGACGAGGATGAAGAGGAAGAGGAATTGCCGCGCGGGCCATTGCGTAGCGCCCTGGCGATGCTCAAATCAGTAATCTCAAAGCCCAGCCCACCCGCGCCGCGTCCAACCTTAATTCCGCCCAAGCCCGTCGTGCCCAGTTGGAAAGAGCAATTGGCGGCCATGGGCAAAGTCCCGGCGGCTACGCTGCCTGGCGTTTCCACCAACGATTGGCCCGCCACACGCGAGGTGATTTACGTGCTGGATGTGCCCGGCACGCTCGCCGGCCACAACTTCGTGCTCGAAATCTTTTACCGCGACCAGCGCAAGGATGGCAGTTTGGGGGCGGCGAAAACCAAACGGTTCGCGCGCTCTGTGCTGCCTAACATCACCGACCCGCAAGATCGCCAAATCTTTGCCTTGCTGGCCGGGGCCAAAGAGCATTACGGCTATACCAGCTATGGTTATTACGGCAGCCACGACCAACTGCCCACACAGGTGCACCTGAGCGAGCCGTTGCCCGACATGGTTTTGCCGCTGATTTGTCAGGCCGGGCGTTGCCGTTTGCGGCTCACGCCGCATGCTCCGGAACACAATTGGCTCAAGGTCGCCTGGGATGGCGGCGCGCCCTGGGAGTTCCGGCTGGAAGTCGCCCCCGCTCCCGAAGGCTGGGAGTTGAAGGGCATCTTGCGGCGCGGCACAGAGCAGGTGGAGCAGATGGAATTGAAAGAGCCGCTGTTGCTGCACCAGAGCGGTTTCATTTTCACCCGCACGCACTGCGCGCGGCTCGATGATCGCGGGGCCTTTCAATGGATCGCGCTGCTGCGCAAAGCCGAGCGCGTCGTCATTCCGTTTGAACAGCGCGAAGAGTTGCTGCAAGAGTTGCTGCGTTACCCGCAATTGCCGCCCCTAGACCTGCCTGCGGATTTCAAATACGAAGAAGTCTCGCTCACGCCGCGCCCGTTGCTGACGATCAAAAAGCCTGGCAAAGCGCCCTTCGGTAATCAGCCCGAACGGCTGCGCGGCAGGCTGGCCTTTGATTACGACGGCGCGGTGATCGCCACCGAAGACGGGCGGCGCGGCATTTATCAGTCCGAGCAAGGCCGTTTCCTGCTGCGCGATCGCGTGTTTGAGCAACAGTCCACGACGCTGCTCTATGATCTCGGCTTCCGTTTCAAGCCCAGCGATTATTACAACAAAGAGGCCGGCTGGGATTTGGCGCCATCAAAGCTGCCGCGCGCCGTGCGCACGCTGATCGGCGCGGGCTGGCACGTCGAAGCCGAAGGCAAAGTCTTCCACAGTCCCGGCGAGATGAAGATTCAGGTCAGCTCCGGCATTGACTGGTTTGAATTGCACGGCACGGTGGATTTCGGCGGCAACACGGCCAAGCTGCCCGCCTTGCTGGCCGCGCTGCATCGCGGTGACAGCATGGTCAAACTCGATGATGGCACCTTCGGCATGTTGCCCGAAGACTGGCTTGGCAAATTCGGCTTGCTCGCGGGCTTGGGCAAATCCCACGACGATCATTTGCGATTCACCAAGAGCCAGATCGGCGTGCTCGACGCGCTCTTGCTGGCGCAGCCCAAAGCCACCGCTGACGCAGTCTTTCAACACGCCCGCGACCAACTGCAACGCTTCAACGGCATTGAAGCCGTAGACCCGACGCCCGGCTTCATTGGCGAATTGCGCGGCTATCAACGCGAAGGCCTGGGCTGGCTGCACTTCCTGCGCGGCTTCAATTTTGGCGGCTGCCTGGCCGATGACATGGGCCTCGGCAAGACAGTGCAGGTGCTGGCGCTGTTGGAAGCACGCCGCGCGGAACGCGACGGTGCGAATGGACACGGCATCGTGCCGTCATTGATCGTCGTGCCGAAATCGCTGGTGTTTAATTGGCGGCAAGAGGCCGCGCGCTTTGCGCCGCAGTTGCGCATCCTGGATCACACCGGCCAGACGCGGGATAAAGAAGGCGAAATCTTCGGCGAATACGACGTGATCCTGACGACCTACGGCACGGTGCGCAACGACGCGGTGACCTTCAAGGATTTGCAATTCGACTACATCATTCTCGACGAAGCGCAGGCCGTCAAAAACTCAGACACCGCATCGGCCAAAGCCGTGCGCTTGTTGAAAGGCAATCACAAACTTGCGCTCAGCGGCACGCCGGTCGAAAACCATCTGGGCGAACTGTGGAGCATGTTCGAGTTTCTCAACCCCGGCATGCTGGGCACGGCTTCGGTCTTCAAACTCACCGGCACCGCCGCGCGCAATCCCGATGAAGAGACGCGCAAGCTGCTGGCCCAGGCCCTGCGCCCCTTCATCCTGCGCCGCACCAAAGAGCAAGTCGCCAAAGACTTGCCGAAGAAGCTGGAGCAAACGCTCTTTTGCGAACTGGAACCGAAGCAGCGCAAGCTTTACAACGAACTGCGCGACCATTACCGCAACAGCCTGCTCAACAAAATGGACGCGGTTACGCTCAAGCGCTCCAAGATTCAAATTCTGGAAGCGCTGCTGCGGTTGCGCCAGGCCGCCTGCCATCCCGGCCTGATTGACAAAAAACGCATTGACGAATCTTCGGCCAAGCTCGATCTGTTGCTGACCAACCTGAGCGCCGTGCTCGACGAAGGCCGCAAGGTGCTCGTGTTTTCGCAATTCACTTCGCTGCTCGCCATCGTCAAAGGCCATCTCGACAAAGACGGCATCACGTATGAATACCTCGATGGCAAGACCTCCATTCCCGAACGCCAGGCCATTGTCGAGAGATTTCAAAACAACCCCGACAGCAAACTGTTTTTGATTAGCCTGAAAGCGGGCGGCCTGGGCTTGAATCTGACGGCGGCGGAGTATGTCTACCTGCTCGACCCTTGGTGGAACCCGGCCGTCGAAGCGCAAGCGATTGACCGCGCCCACCGCATCGGTCAGGTGAATCAGGTCTTCGCCTATCGCATCATCGCGCGCGACACCGTCGAAGAGAAAGTGCTGGCCTTGCAAAACACCAAACGCGATTTGGCTGATGCGATTATCAATGCGGATAACAGCTTGATTCGGAATTTGGGGAAGGAAGATTTGGAGTTGTTGCTGTCATAGGATTGGCTACAGAGGTGAGTTGACGGAACAGGCGGAAATAAAGGAACAGCTTGAGGCGGGTGATTTATGCCACCGCATACTCGGTCATCGGACGAACGCTTGGTGCGCGAAAACCCAGCACAATATCTGACTTGGGTATGCCTTTTTCTTCCAATTCACGCGCGATGACCAAGTCCGTGTTATCGGCTTGAATCCAGACTTTGCCGTCCGTGATTTCTAAATGGGCGATGACTTGATGAACACGCTCTTCACCATTCCACCCCTCAGAGATCACTGCGTAACTGTCGTGCGCCTGATCGAATAAGGTGCGATCCTGAATGCCTGTTTCGAGGTGGGGAACGGCGGCCAGCCAACTCAGCAACGACTGAATGACTTGGCGATAGCGATTTGTTTTCTCAGTTAGCGTTTCCATAAAACAATCTCCTCGGTCTGCTTGTCGAAGACCAGCAACTTGATCTCTTCTTCCGCACGTAACGACTCGCCTTCAGGGTCGTCAAAAGTTTGGCGAAAGGCAACCAGATCAAGCGCCAAAAACAAAATGCGCTGCGGATCGGCCTTGCGCAATGCTTTGCGATACAGCACATATTGTCCCAGCGCGTGATAAAGGTCTTCAAGGTCATTCGCGCCGATGAAGCTTTTGATTTCGACGGCGATTCTTTCCGTCCCTTTGCTGGCGGCGATCAGGCGCTCCGCGTCAAGGTCAATCAACACGTTGCGCTTCTTCCAGCCAACGCGCAATGGGTCGTGCGTAATTGTCCAACCATCTTTGATCAGTGCGTTGACGACATGTTGATGAACTCGATCTTTGGCCGCCATAGCTGTTTCAGTTCGTAGCGAATGTCTCTTTCAACCGCGTCTGCACAAACGCCAAATCCCGCTGTGCCGCCGCCAACGTATTCTCCGCCACCGCCGCCTTCGTTGCGCCCTTGATCTCATACTCCAAATGCAGCGAGACCGGCCCGGCGAATTTGTAGGGGGCACGGTAACGATGTTCGTCGTAGGCAACGGTGAGGGATTCGATGCGAATGTCGCTTGGTTTAAGAAAGGGCAGGGCAGGCAAGGTCAGAAGGCCGGCAGTTCCGCTTGCGATAAACTCTCTACGCGATTGAGTGGACATTCGATTTTTCCTGCTGGTTTGCCTGAGCCTGAGTGCAAAGAGGCAAAGTCTATTTGTAATACGTGATGACCCTGCGTTGATAACGCGGAGATGTCATTGCGTCAGATGGATCAGGCCGTGCTGCTAGCTCAATCCAATTCCCGAAATGGTCGAGCTTGTAAGTAAGGTGAACGTTTCTCGTAAGCCGGTCATTTTCATCAAAGCTTGCGCTTTGGCTTACGCGTCCGTGCTCATCTAAGCGCATCACGATCTTCAGCGTTATCTTTCCTTTCTCATTGTAGTGACAAAGCGTGTTGGTTCTAGTTTTGTCGTCAAAGGAAGTGGTGCTGCGGCCCAGCAGTTGTTTCTCTCCATTAAGGCGAACCCATTCAATGAGGCGGCCTTTGTCATCATATACGTAACTTTCATAAGAATGCGGACTATTACTGGGCTGACCGCTGCTCTTTTCGGTCGTTTTGCCGTGCTCATTGAGCAGGTGGGTATAACGAAAATAAACAACTCCATTTGGCAAAGTGTAATCCAGCACAACCTTCCGGTTATTTTCTGAATAGCTAGCGATGACATCAGCATAAGGAGTGCCTCCAGGTTCAGCTAGTTTGCTGAGGCGTAGCTTGCCTTGTGTGTCAAAGGTGTTGAAGAAGGCGCTTCCTTTCATTTTCGTTGTGGCATTGTAGTAATAAGAGGTTTGGCTGATGGCCCGTCCTTTTTCATCAAAGCAAGTTTCATCATCAAGGACAGCATTACCGGTTTTAGCTTGGTCTTCCGAAACCAGGCTTTTGATCGTTTCGGTGCGAACTGATTTTACGGGGCCTTGTAGCTCATAGCTCTTTCTAGTGAACCAGACTTGGGCAATGGCTGGGTCCGTGACCGTCAGCCAAAGGATTATTATGGCAATGACCTGTCTCATCATCATACGTATCACCGAACGCTTAAATTCTATTTGAACACTTTGCTATCGTTAGTTTGGAGCATAAGCCTCTTTCAACCGCGTCTGCACAAACGCCAAATCCCGCTGCGCCGCCGCCAACGTATTCTCCGCCACCGCCGCCTTCGTTGCGCCCTTGATCTCATACTCCAAATGCAGCGAAAGCGGCCCGGCGAAATTGGCTTGCCGCAGCAGCTTGAAAAAGGCCTGCCAATCCACCATCCCCTGGCCCAGCGGGCAGTTGATGATCTGCCAGCCCTTGGCGGTTTTCTCCCAGTAAAAATCTTTGACCGAGATCATCTTCAATCGCGGGGCGATCAGGTTGAAGGCGATCTTCCAGCCCGCGCCGCCGCCCTCGACCACGGCGTGGCGCACGTCGAAGTAGTAGCCGGCGCTCTGGGCATCCAGCGCGTCTATCGTGCTGACCACATCCAACAGAGGCCCGCCGAGGTAGCTTTCGTGATTGTGGAAGCCGATCTGCACGCCGTGCTGTTTGGCCAGTTCAGTCAACGCGCGAAACTCGACCGCGAATTTCGCCAA
This sequence comes from Acidobacteriota bacterium, assembly GCA_031418175.1. Taxonomy (GTDB): domain Bacteria; phylum Acidobacteriota; class Blastocatellia; order RBC074; family RBC074; genus JACPYM01. The sequence continues at coordinate 8,236 of JANOWX010000196.1, forward strand.
CTCCTGCCGCACGTCGGTGAATTGATACTTCCAATAGCCCGGCTTGATAAACGGTATCCCCAGCTTGCCCGCCGTGCTCAGAATCGGTTTGGCAGTAGGATCGCTGGCCGACAGCAAACCCGTCGTAATCATCGGCAGGCTCAACCCGGCGGCGCGGATGGCGGTGGCGGCCTTGGGCAAATCTTCCACCGCGCGTTCGTGCAGCACGTGGCCGCCGGGGCGCACCGTGAGGTCTAGGCCGGCGAAGCCCAGCGTTTTGACGGTGCGCGCCAGTTGTTCGTAATCGAGTTGCGGCAGGTGTTTGGAAAAGAAAACCACTTGGCCTTTGAAACCGGACTGCGTCGTTGTTGGCCGGGCTTGCAGGTCGGTGGTGAGTGCGCTGCTAACGGCGGCGCTGCTGGTAAGTTTTAGAAAAGCGCGTCTATCGGTCATCGCTGGTGAAGCCTCCGGGTTTAAGTTTGATGTGATCGCTAAGACGCTCGCATTATGGCCGACAATACAGAAGTTGTGCCAGATGGCTTCGACATTTGCGGCTGGAACACGGACGGGAAGGTGAAACTGAACGGACGCTTTGACACAAAACAGGCAGGCAGGCGGATGCGCTTTTATCCGCCTGCCTGGTTTGTTTGGCCCATTGTCGGCCTGTCTGGCGCACCTGTTTCCAGGGGGCTTAGGAATGAACTGGAAATAACCCTGCCAAACCACGGGGGGCACGGGGTACACGGGGGAAATCAACCAGCCTGCGCGGGCTTTCCCCGTGCTCCCAGTGTTCCCCGTGGTTGATTTGGCAGTTTTGTTTTCAGTTCATTCCTTAGTGATTGTTAGCCACGGGCCGGTCACCGGCTTGCCCCTGCGCCTGTGCCAGCACGCTGCCGTCCGCGCTACAGCGCACGTACCAGGTCTGATCGGCCACCCGCCAGACCGCCACGTCGGCCAGGCCGTCGCCGTCGTAATCGCCCGGCGCGGCTTGATCGTGGTAGGGCACATAATTCGCGCCCCACTCCGTCACGCGGTAATCGTTGCTCGCGCTTTGCCAGACGTACCAGGTGCTGCCGCGCCAGACGGCGAAATCACAACGGCCATCGCCATCGTAATCCGCCGCCACCGGCACGTCTGTCGCCGCGCCCCAGGCTTTCGCCGCAACCTGTCCGTCGCTGCTGCGCTTGATTAACCAAGTCCCTGAGCCGCGCCGGAAGACGGCCAGGTCGGTCTTGCCGTCGCCATCGTAATCACCCGGCACAGCGACGTCGTTGTACGGCGCGTAACCAGCACCCCAAGCCGTGCCTTCGTACTGCTGATCCGAACTGCGCAGCACGTACCAATGGCCGTCGTTCGGGCGGAAGACCGCGATGTCAGTCTGGCCGTCACCGTCGTAATCGCCCGGCACCGGCACGTCGCCGGCCGTGCCCCAGGCTTTGACTAGCACACTGCCATCGCTGCTGCGCTTCACATACCAGGTGCCGTTCGCGGGCCTGAACACCGCCAGATCGCTCTTGCCGTCACCGTCGTAATCGCCCAGCAACGAAACATCGCCCCGTGTGCCCCAGCTTTGCGTTTGCGTTTGTCGCTTGGCGCCGCTCGCGCTCCCACTGCTTAAGGACAAACGCCAGGTGCCGCTGGGCGACCAGAGCGCGAAATCGCCCTGACCGTCGCCGTCGTAATCGGCCAGTTGCGCCAGCGCCGGAGCGGCCGGTGGGTTGTTGACGCTGATCGTATAAGCCCGCGTGCCCGTGCACGAACTGCCCGTCCGCATGGCGCGGATGGTGAAGCTGTACGTGCCTGTGGTCGAGCTGATGCCGCTCAGCACGCCCGAGGCCGGGTCCAGCATGAAGCCCGGCGGCAGGCTGCCCAGGAACAAGCTGAAGGTGTGCGTGCCCGCCGGGCTGGCCGTGATCGTTTGGCTATACAGCACACTCTTCAGGCCGTTGGGCAGCGTCGCCGGATTGACCGTGATCGTGCCACAGGCGACGCTGATGACGTAGAGCCGCTGGCCCGTGCAACCGCCCGGGCCCGTTGCGCGGATGGTCGGCGTGAACGTGCCGCTGGCCGTGGGCGTGCCGCTGATGACACCGGTCGCGGTGTTCAGCGTCAGGCCTCCCGGCAGCGCGCCGCCCGCGACGCTGAAGGTGTACGCCGACGGCGGCGTTAGCGCGGGCGTGGCTGTGATCGTCTGGTTGTAGGCCGTGCCCAGCGCGCCGGCCGGCAACGAAGCCGGATTCACTGTGATCGTGCCGCAAGTGGCTGTGATCAGGATTTGGTAGCTCCGCGTGCCCGTGCAGCCGGCAAAACCGGTCGCCGTGATGACAAAGGCAAAGTTGCCGCCCGCACTCGGATTACCGCTGATGACGCCCGTCGCGCCATTCAGCGTCAAACCCGTCGGCAACACGCCGCTCGTCACGGCGTAGCTATACGTCGTGCCACCCGGCGTTGCGCTGACCGTTTGACTGTAGGCCAAGCCCACCTGGCCGCCCGGCACGCTCACGGGCGCGAGCGTGATGGCCGGACAGACAATCGTCACGCTCAGCGGTACGGCGGTTGAACACGCGCCGCCCAAGCCCGTCACCGTGACGGTCGCGTTGAACGTGCCATTCGCCGTCGGCGTCCCGCTCAGCAGGCCCGCCCCCGTCAAGGTCAAGCCCGGCGGCAGCGTCCCGCCCGTGTGCGCGAACGTGAACGGCGCGCCCGCCGCCGGACTCGCGCTCAGCGTTTGTGAATACGCCGTGCCCGCCGTGCCGTTGGGCGGCGCGGCGATGGTGATGGCCGGGCAGGTGATGGCGACGGTGTAACTACGGGAGCCTGTGCAACTGCCGAAGCCCGTCGCCGTGATCGTAAAAGTGGGCGTGCCCGGCGTCGTCGGCGTGCCGCTTAAGACGCCCGTCGCCGGATTCAAGTTCAGTCCCGGCGGCAAGCTGCCCGAACTGACGGCGAAGGTGTAATTGCCGCCCGCCGGACTCGCGCTGATGGTTTGGCTATACGCCACGCCCGCCTGTCCGCCCGGCAAACTCGCCGGATTGACCGTGCTGGTTGGGCAGGTGACGTTGAGCGTAAACGCCGCGTTGGTGAAGTCGCCGCACTGATCGGTTGCGCGGAGCACGACACCGTAGTTGCCCGCCGGCGCCGCGTTGCTGATCGTCACCACGCCGGTCAGATTGTTGACCGCCACCGTGCCGCTAAAAGCCGGCGTCACGCTTTGCACCACAATGCTCACGACATTGCCGTTATCGCTCGGCCCCGCCGTGGGCGCGACGTTCAAGCCGTTGCCCGCCACGACCGCTTGCGGCGAAGCGTAACTCAACGTGGGCCCCGGATTCGCCGTGATCGTCACGTTGAGCGTCGCATTCGTCGTCGCCCCCGCGCCGTCCGTGACATTCAACGTGAACATCCCCGCAGCCGCGCCACAAGCCGGCGCGACCTGACCCTGCAACAGGCCGCCGGCAGTGATTGTCAACCCGGAAACTGTCACCCCGTTGACCGTTGCGCTGACCGCGCCATTAACCGTTGCCGTCAGTGAGGTCACCGGCGTCAGATCGTCGCTGACCTGCGCCAGCAACTGCGTCGTGGTGATGGAACCCGCCGCCACCGTGACCGCCACCGGATTGACCACCGGCGGCAGGTTGGTGATCAACGTCGCCGTCGCCGTATTGCCCGCGCCGCCATTCGCCGAACTGACCGCGCCGCTGACGTTGACGAAGGGCCCTTGCGCGAGCGGCGTGACGTTGACGCTGACCGTGCAAGGCGTGCCGACCGCCACCGTCGCCCCGCTCAGCCTGACGCCCGGATCACCTGCGCCCAGCCCGCCATTGGTATCGTCGGTCAGCGCGCCGCCGCCGCAATTGTTGATGACAGGATTGGGCGGATTCGCCACGACCAGATTCGGCGCGTTCGGGAACGTGTCGGTGAAGCCGACGCCCGTCAGCGCGACGGTGTTGGCCGCCGGATTCGTGATCGTGAAGGTCAGCGTCGTCGTCGCATTCACCGGCGCGGACGACGGCGCGAAGACTTTGCTGATGCTCGGCGGCGCGACCACCGTGTGATCTTCGGTATCCGAACTCCCGTTGAAATTCGCGTCGCCCGCATACGTCGCCGTCAGCGTGCGATTGCCCGGCGTCGTCAACGCCACTACGCACGAACCCGCCGCAGCCGTGCCGGTGCAGGTTTCGCTACCGCCGCTGACCGTGACGACTACGTTGCCGGTCGGCGTGCCCGCGCCCGGCAATGTAGCCACGACCGTGTAGACCACCGTGATGTTCTGCCCGACCGCCGATGAATCGGGATTGTCGCTGACAATGGTTGTTGTCGTGTCGGCCTTATTGACGGTTTGCCCGCCTGCCAGCGCGCCGCTGCTCGTGAGGTAATTGCTATCGCCAAGATAGGTTGCCGTCACACTATGCGGGCTGCCCGCCACCGTCAGCGTGTTAGTCGAAAGGGTCGCCTGGCCTGCGCCATTGAGCGCTATCGTGATAGGTGCGCCGCCGTCAATTATGAAGGTCACGCTGCCGGCCGGCGTGCCGCTGCCGGGCGAGTTAGCCGTGACCGTTGCCGTAAAGGTCACTGACTGACCAAAGACGGACGGATTCACGCTTGAAGTGACGACAGTGGTCGTGTTGGCCTGGTTGACCGTGTGCGGCGCGCCCGCC
>JANOWX010000197.1:0-2047 GCA_031418175.1 Acidobacteriota bacterium
GGCGATTCTTCACCCGCTGGCATGAAATCGCCCACCGCCTGACCACCCACGCCGACATCCCGGAGCCGGTTTATCGCTCTGAGCATGATCCCGTAGAACGCCTCATGGATGAGATCGCCGGTCACGTCGGGTTCTACGACCCGATCTTCGGCCCGGCTTATCAGCAGTATTGCCAAGGCGTGCCGCGCTGGTTCGGCTGGCGCTGATCGGTAAACAAGTAAAACTCTGCGGGCGCGACCGGATCAATGCGAATAGGCGGCCAGCGTCAGAAAATGCGCATCCAGCGCGGCAATCTGCGCCTGAACGTAGCGGTTGACTTCGGCGGGCGTCGTCAGTCTGACAGCGTGTTCCGCAATCTCGCGCGCCTTGCTGAACTGCAACGAACGCACCAGACGGCGAATCGCCGGGATGGCGGAGGGCGTCATGCTCAAGTCCGTAAAACCCAAACCAAGCAGCACGATGCATTGCGCGGGATTCGAGGCCATCTCGCCGCAGACGTTGACCGGGATTTGCAGCTTGTGCGCGGCATCGGCGACGTATTGCAATGCGCGCAACACCGCCGGATGCAACGAGTCAAACAATGCGCTGACATTCTCGTTGCCGCGATCCACGGCCAACAGGCTTTGCGTCAGGTCGTTGGTGCCGAGGCTGAAAAAATCGGCTTCGCGCGCGAGCGGTTCGGCCATGATGACAGCGGCGGGCAATTCGATCATCACGCCGATTTCGACGTCTTCGCTGTGTTTGACGCCGTCGTGGCGCAGGTCGCGTTCGACTTCGGCGATGATCCGTTTGGCCTGGCGCAGTTCGTCGAGGTTCGAGATGAACGGCAGCAGAATTTTGAGTTTGCCGTGTTCGGCGGCGCGCAAGATGGCGCGCACCTGGGTGCGAAAGACGTGCTCGACCGCCAGTGACAGCCGGATCGAACGCAGCCCCAGTGCCGGATTACGTTCGGGTTTGAAGCCTTCCAACTGCAATTTGTCGCCGCCCAAATCGAAGGTGCGCACGTTCGCGCCGTATTCGCCCGTCATTTCCGCCAGCAGCTTATAAGCCTCGAACTGCTCGTCTTCCGACGGCAGTCCGTTGGAGTAAAGAAATTCCGAACGGTACAGCCCCACGCCCGCCGCATTGAAGCGGTGAAAGAGTTCGATCTCTTCGAGCAATTCCAGATTGGCGCGCAGGGCGATCTGTTGGCCGTCGCGCGTGATGGCGGGCAGTTCGCGCTCTTCGATGTAAGTGAGTTGCTGTTGTTTTTGCAGTTCCTGCTGTTCGGTGTAAAAGCGCAAGGTCTCGGGCGAGGGCCGCAAGATCACGGTGCCGGTCGTGCCGTCCACGATGAGCGTTTCGCCTGAGCGCGCGCGTTCGGTGATTTCGCGCAAGCCGACCACCGACGGAATGTTCAAGCTGCGCGCGATGATCGAGGTGTGCGAGGCCATGCCGCCGGAGTTGGTGACAAAGCCCAGGACGCGTTTGGTATCGAGTTCGGCAGCGGCGGAAGGCAGCAGGTCATCGGCGATGACGATCGAATTATCGGCGCACAATTTGAGATCGCGCGCTTTGCCGCCCGACAGGATTTTGATCAGCCGGTGCGCGATGTCGGCCACATCGCTGCTGCGTTCGCGCAAGTAATCATCGGCGATTTGGGCGTAAAGTTCGATCAGGTGGTTGGTCACGTCGCGCACGGCCCATTCGGCGTTGGCGTGATGTTCGCGGATGAAATTCTCGATCTGATGCGCCAGGTGTTCGTCTTCGAGCATCAACAGGTGCGCGTCGAAAATGAAGGAGTGCTCTTCGCCGAGCGCGGATTGCAACCGCTCTTTGGCCTCGCGCACCTGCGTTTGCGCCATTTGCAAGGCAGTGCGGAAACGCGCGACTTCGGCCTCCAGTTCTTCGCCAGGCAAGGCCACGCGCACGATGCGTCCGCGCGGATCGTCCACCAGAAAGGCTCGGCCAATCGCAACGCCCTGACAAACGCCGACGCCTTCCAAACGCTCTTCGCGGAATTTGCGATGAATGGTTTTCATGCTTTCACCCTGGGTACGCAGCGCTT
>JANOWX010000198.1:0-10595 GCA_031418175.1 Acidobacteriota bacterium
CGTGCCCGCTGGGCCGGCTGACTTACAAGCGGTGAAGATGGCGGCCTTACGGAGCCAGGACCGCGACTTTCTGGCGTCGACGGCGGATGACGCCGCGGTTGAGGCGGCGATTGCCAACTTTGAGATGGCTTACCGGATGCAGGCCCTGGCACCCGACGTGCTGAATCTGGACCGCGAGCCTGAGTCGATCAAGAAGCTCTACGGTCTCGATGCGACTAATGAGCACAAACGCGCCTATGGCCTGCAATGCTTGCGCGCCCGTCGGTTGGTGGAAGCTGGGGTACGTTTTGTGGAGATCACACCGCCCAATCTTTACGGCGGCAATAATGGCACCTGGGATCAGCACGACAAGTTGCGCGAGGGCCACGAGACGAATGCCATGGTGACGGACCAAGCGGTGACCGCCCTGATTAAGGACTTGAAGTCGCGCGGCATGCTGAAGGATACGCTGGTGATTTGGGCGGGCGAATTCGGTCGAACTCCGGTCAGCGAAAGCGGCGACGGGCGCGATCACAATCCGTACGGCTACACGATTTGGATGGCAGGTGGTGGCGTGAAGCCGGGCTTTGTGTACGGCGCGACCGACGACATCGGCTACCACGCCGTCGAAGATCGCATGCACATTCATGATTTCCACGCGACGGTGCTGCACTTGCTGGGCTTCGATCACGAACGGCTGACGTACCGGTACAGCGGGCGTGATTTTAGATTGACGGATGTGGCGGGGGTGGTGGCGCAGAAGATCGTCGCTTAAAAGTTGGCAGTCGGCAGTTGGCAGTGGGCAGTTCATCCAAGCCGGATGAACTGCCTTTGCTTTTTTGGCCCGGTGAATAACCGCTCACTGCCATCTGCGAACCGCCCACCGCCAACTATTTTTTGCCACCTGACAAAACTCCTCAACGTTTAACCAATCAGTTCAGTAGAGCTAAGCGAACAGGCAAGCAATTGGAAATGCAACCATGCCGGGCGAGATGGCGGAATTCGTGCTGATGGCTGACAACTTGAATTTGGTGACGGCAGCCGCCGCCGCTCCGCACGTGCGCCTCATTGCGCGCGCGCGGGCGGGCGACCGGCTGGCTTTCGATCAATTGATGATGCAACACGAACGGCGCGTGGTGGCGCTGGCCTGGCGCTTGCTCGGCTCGCCCGAAGACGCGCGCGATGCCGCGCAGGAAGCCTTCTTGCGCGTTTACAAACACCTGCACCGCTACGACCCGGCGCAGGATTTCAACGGCTGGCTTTATCGCATCGTCGTCAACGTCTGCCGCGACCTGCAACGCAAACGTGGCCGCCAGGGGCTTTCGTATGAAGCGGAGTTTGAGGCGGGCAATGTGCGCGAACCGGTTAGTTGTGATGATGCCGAAGCGGCTGCCTTATTGACGCAGGAACGCGCGCTCATTCAACGCGCGCTGGCTTGTCTGAGCGAGCAGGAACGCCGCGCGCTGGTCTTGCGCGATTTGGAAGAGTTGCCGACCGCCGAGGTTGCGCGCATTTTAGGCTCTTCGCCCACGACCGTGCGTTCGCAGATCAGCATGGCGCGCGCGAAGATCAGGGCGTTTCGGGAACGTTGGTTGAACGCGAAAGGAAAGTGCTAGTTGGAAAGTGAGGCCCCAATGGACTGCACACGAATCGAAGAGTTGTTAGCGTTGTTTGTGGGCGATGATTTGGACGCGCGCCAGACTGCCGGTATCCGCGCGCATCTGGCGGGCTGTGCGGCTTGTCAGGCGCGGGCGGATGAATGGACGGCCAGCCGCATCTGGTTGCAGGCTGCGCCGCCGCGCCAATTCGATGCGGCGTTTTATGCCGGGTTGCGGCAAGCGGTGTTGCGCGAATTGGCAGCGGTCGAAAACGCGGGTGGACGTTTTGCGTGGTTGTTTGGCTGGTTGCCGCAAGAGCGCTGGCAGCCGGTGTGGGCGTTGGCGGCGACAGGGTTGTTGCTGTTTGCCGGTTGGGCGGCTTATCGAAATGTTGGGAGTAAGCTGAATGACACACCGCTTGCTTATGCCGTGGCGACGCCTTCTCCTGCGGCTCTGCCGCCCGCTGTGCGGAAGGTCTCCGACCTTCCGGGACCAGACTTATTTTCTCATCGGGGCTATGCCCCAGGCTGGCCGGGGCATAGCCCCAAAAATTCAAAGGCCACAATGCCGGGAGGTCGCAGACCTCCCGCACATCGGGCGGCACAGCCGCAAGTCGCGGAGGTCACGAATGCCACGCTCGTTGCACAGGCAAATGAGCCAGGCACTGACGAGGCTAAATCGGAGCCTGTTAAAGAACCTGAGTTGACGCGGATTGAATTTCAAACTGCCGATCCAAACATTCGCATCATCTGGTTTGCGCCGAAGCCCGACACGGCTGGGCCAACCACTAAATAAAAAATCAACGGGAGGGATTTATGTTGAAACAAAGCATTCATACATTCGCGCTCGTCGCGCTGCTCGGCGTACTGGCGTTCGGCCAGCAACAAGCAGCGCAAAAGGAACCGGAGTACGTTGACCACAAGGAATTCAAGACCAAGGTCATCGAGTTGAAAAATCGCGACCCGCTGGATTTGACCAGCACGTTGAGCGCGTTGGGCAGTGGGTTCAAAGGCGCCAAAGTCAGCGGCAACCGGGAATTCAAAACCATTATCGTGCGCGACTTCCCAGAAAACATCGCCACGATTGAAGAAGCCGTCAAACGGCTCGATGTGCCCAAGCCGCCCGAACCGCCGCGGCGCGACATCGAAATCACGGCCTACATTCTGATCGCTTCAAATTCGGACGCGGCGGCGGGCCAGTATCCAGCGCCCTTGCGCGAGGTGGTGACGCAATTGCAAAACACTTTGGGGTTCAAAAGCTACCAACTCTTAACGCCGATCGTGCAAAGAACCGGCGTCGTTAATGGCGGCGTGAATAGCACAGGCACAGCCGTTTTACCTGGAGGGGCTTTTGCCGCGCGTTACGAATTGATGATCAACAACATCTCTGATTCAACTGTCGGTATTGCGTTGCGGCGTTTGATGCTTACTATGCGCGGCAATTCCGATGAGGACTACCGGCAGATCGGCGAGGCCAAAATCCAGACTGACCTGAACGTGAAAGAGAATGAAAAGGTGGTTGTCGGTACTGCGAGTTTGAAGGACAAGGCGCTGATACTGGTCTTGATGGCGAAATACATGAATTGAGCACAGCCAACATCAGCGGGTCGGATGAAGCGATGATCGTGGTGGTGTCGGTCAAGAAATTGAAATAGCCGTGCGGAAAGGACGGCAGGTGGCGGATAGCGCGACCTGCCACGCCATGCCAAGTGTGCTATGCTGCGCCCGCAAAGGAGCGACACCATGACTGTAGCCTTCAATCAAGAGCAGCTTAAAGAACTGCTCAAAACTGCTTTCATCGAAGTGCTCGAAGAGCGCCGCGACCTGCTGCACAACGTGGTCGAAGAAGCGTTGGAAGAAATCGCGTTGGCGCGGGCGATTGAGGAGGGCAGGCAAACGCCAGTGCTTGAGCGGGCCGAAGTTTTCGCCTTGTTGGAGGCGCCAGCGTGAAGGTGGAATTCAGGGCCAGCTTTGCCAAAGACTTGCGCAATCTCAAAGACAAGGCTTTGCTGGCGCGGTTAAAAGAAGCGATTGAGCGAGTCGAACGCGCGGCCGCTTTGCAAGACCTCCCTTCCTTGAAAAAGGTGCAGGGCACGGTTGATTGTTACCGCCTGCGCATAGGCGAATACCGGCTGGGCCTGCTGGTCGAAGGCGATACGGTTATCTTTGTTCGTTGTCTGAATCGCAAAGAGATTTACCTGTACTTTCCTTGAGGCGCGGCAATCACTGCGCGCACGTCCGAAACCCAGCCCACACATCCTGCCTGTCCGGTTTATAAAAATTTCGATAGGCCCCGCGCATCAGCCGCGCCCGCGTCGCCCAACCGCCGCCGCGCAAAACTTTGTGATCGCCAAACCAGGGCGCGGAGTATTCCTTGTAAGGCCCCGGCGCAAAGCCCGGATACGGTTGAAACTCGCTGGCCGTCCATTCCCACACATTGCCCAGCATCTGGCGGCAGCCAAAGGCGCTATCACCGGCGGGCAAGTCCGTCACTGCGGATAAGCCACGCCAATCCAAATTCGCGCGTGCGGGCGTGGGCGCTTCGTCGCCCCACGGATAACGCCGTTTGTGCAAACTGATGCCCTGGCCGTCCGCCGCCGCCGATGGTTCGCCACACGCGGCCAACTCCCATTCCGCTTCGGTGGGCAAGCGGCATTTGGCCCAGTGGCAATAGGCTTCGGCTTCGTACCAGTTAACGTGCACGACGGGCAACTCCGCTTCCAGCGCCACCCATTGATCGAAGACGCGCCGCTGCCATTCGCCGTTGCCCCCTTTGGCTTGAGAAGCCTGCCAATAGACCGGCTGTTGCGCGCGCGCGTTCAAGCGCCATGCCCAACCCGCTTCGCTCCAATGTTCCTGCCGCGCGTAGCCGCCAGCATTGACGAATTCGGCGAACTCAGCATTGCTGACCGCTGTGCGCGCGATGGCGAACGGCGCGACCGTGATCGCGTGCGCCCACTGTTCGTTATCAAAGACGAAACCATCTTCAGGCTTGCTGCCCAACATGAACGTGCCGCCGGGAATGTGTGCGTCGCCCTTTGTAGTAGCGGTTTTAACCGCTGAACGACTGAAGTCGTTACTACCAGGAAGTTGTGGTCTCGTATACCCCAGCGTTTGCCGTGTGTATGTCAGCGCCTCGTTGTGCATATCTTCGTGCAGCAGCGCGAGCGTGAGGAAGTAGGCTTCGTCATAACCGCGCGCATCGCGCACTTTTTCGCCCAGGCTTTTGTCAGCCTCTTCGAGCACGCGGTAAAGAATCTGTTGAATGTAGTTGAGCGTGTCGCGTTTGGACGGCAGCGGCAAATCCCAGCGCGTGGCGTGCGCGACGCGGGCCGAATCGTAGAGCTTGTCGGCGTGCAGATGCGGCAGCGGCCTGAGCGGTTCAAAGCCGCGCAGGTGGCGCAGACACCAGAACTCTTGAAACCAGGCGACGTGGGCGATTTCCCAACGCAGCGGATTGACGCTGTCCAGGCGCGGGCCGAGCATCTGTGCGTCGTCCAGATCGGCGACCAGTTCGAGCAGGCGCGCGCGGGCTTCCTGCAATTCGCTGATGAGTTGGGCGGTGGGTTTCACTGGTTGTCACGCAAGGGCACAACGCGGCGCGGGTCGGGCGCGGGTTTGGCGAAGACGCGTTGCAGCCAGCCTTGCTTCTTTGGTTCGATCAGTTTTTTCAAGCGCGGCATTACGCGGCGCGCGGCGGCTTCGCCGGCGGCGATCATCTCGGCGGCTTTGGACAGGTCGTCGGGGCGCACGTGTTTGATTTCGGGGCGGATGACGAGGTCGGCGTCTTGATAGAGATAACTGACCGAACTGCGCCCCATGATCGCCAGCGCTTGCGACATCACGGTCAACAAATGCGTCGGTTCGGGAATCGGCAGATGCTGCGAATTGACATCCACGGCGATGACGATGTCGGCGCCCATCGTGCGCGCGACGGCGGCTGGGATGTGGCCGACCAGCCCGCCATCCACCATCATTCGCCCGTTGACCAGCACCGGCGTATAAAAGATCGGCAACGCGCAACTGGCGCGAATCGCCAAGCCCAGGCTGCCTTCGGTAAAGACGACCATCTTGCCCGTTTGCAAATCGCAGGCGACCGCGCCGAAGGGCACGCGCAGCTTGTCGAATTCGCTGACTTTGAAGTTTTTGCGCACGTACTCTTCGGTGCGTTCGCTGCTGTTGAAGCCGAGTTTGGAGACGGTCACGCGGCCCAGCATGCTCCAGCGGATGCTCAAGGCTAGTTGTTCAATTTGATCGGCTGACATGCCCGCAGCATACGCGCCGCCGATCAGCGAGCCGACGCTGGTGCCGGCGATCAGGTCAATCGGAATGTGGTTCTTTTCGAATTCGCGCAGCACGCCGACGTGGGCGCAACCGCGCGCCATGCCGCCGCCGAGTGCCAGACCGATGCGCGGTCGTTGTGGAATGTTGGGCATACGTTCTCTGTCGCCTCCCGCGCGGCATTCTATGCATAAGGCGTGGGCTTGGGAAGGACGCAAAACGTTGGCAAATGAATGGAGTGCGGGCTTCACTCAAAACCAGCACAACCACAACCTTGGGGTCGAGGGGGTCGAGGTACGTCGAGGTACGCCAAACCCGTGACGCCCTCTACCTTGCGTGTTACAATCCGCGCCGTTTTAGAACATTGCGCTTTGCCTGAACAATTTCTTTCATCGTGAACCATAAAAAATAGCAAGCGGCCTGCAATGCGACCTTCATACTTAGATCAAAATACAAATGCAGCAAGCCGGTTGCCCATTACGCTTCGTCGTCATATGAGGTTTTATGCTGGCAGACATCATCCTGATTCGCACCGTCTTTTCGCTGATCTTCATCATTGCGGGCTATCTAATCCGCCCGATTCCCCCCGCCGTCACTGCCGCATTCGGCTTACCCAGTGAGTCGGGCGCGCGCATCTTTTCGGCCATCATTGCCGGACTGATTGCGGCGGGGATCATTTATTTTGAGTTGCGCATTCGCCGCGCCACGTTGAAAACGCTGATTGGCGGGGCCATCGGCTCGACGATGGGCATCATGGGCGCGTCGCTGATGGGCTTTCTCATCACGGCGCAACCGTGGGACACGCCGCTCAAATCGTTTTTGACGCTGACGCTGACGCTGTTTATGGCCTACTGCGGCTTGCTGGTCGGCGCGGCCAAAGGCGATTTTCTGGACCTGGCCGCGCTCGGCGGCATCCTCAGCGACAAAGGGGCGAAGCAGCATTTCAAGATTCTGGACACCAGCGTCATCATTGACGGCCGCGTGGCCGACATTTCTGAAACGGGCTTTCTGGACGGCACGATCCTGATTCCGCAATTCGTGCTGCGCGAATTGCAGCAGATCGCCGACAGCTCCGATTCGGCCAAACGTAATCGCGGGCGGCGCGGCCTCGACATTCTCGCGCGCATCCAGAAAAACCAAAGCCTCGACGTGCAGATTCACGACACCGACTTCCCGCAAGTCAAAGAGGTTGACCTGAAGCTGATCGAACTCGGCAAATTGCTGAACGCGCCCATCGTCACCAACGATTTCAATTTGAACAAAGTCGCCCACCTGCGCGGCGTGGCCGTGCTCAACATCAACGAACTCGCCAACGCGCTCAAACCAGTCGTGCTGCCCGGCGAAATCATGAAAGTCTTCATCCTGAAAGAAGGCAAAGAGTACAACCAGGGCGTGGCCTATCTCGACGACGGAACGATGGTCGTGGTGGACAACGCGCGCCGCCTGATCGGCAAAAACGTAGACATGATCGTCACCAGCGTGTTGCAAACCACGGCGGGCAAAATGATCTTTGGGCGCGCGGACGAGAACCAGCGCCACGACACGCGCGACAATCCGTCCCGTGACGCGCGCGACCGGGGCGAGCGCAATACGCGCAATACGCCGGTGCCGGTGCCAGCGGCTTCGTCAACGGTTGAATCGTGAGCAACGGCTATGATTCGGAGTGATAAATACACCCAAGCGTTAATCGCCTTACAGCAAGTGCTGGTGCGCGCGCGTTTTTTGGCGCAAACGCGCGAACACCTCGATAAGCTGGCCGGCTTGCTCGACGCGGCAGAATACTTGCCGCAACTGATCGTCGACCCCGCCGATCGAACCGCAGAGTATGCGGCGTGGATTGAGGAAATCGCCGAGCGTTATCCGTATTGCCGCCAGATTTACATTGAATTTAACCGCCAACTCCCAACGTGAACATCGCCATCATTCCCGCCGCCGGTTCCGGCAAACGCCTCGGCGGCCAACCCCCCAAACAGTTTCTCGAACTGGCAGGCGCGTCCATCCTGGCTCATACCATCGCGCGCTTCGTTGCATGCCCGGACATCGGCCTGATCGTCGTCGCGCTCCCGGCGGACAAGCTTGAAACATTCCGCTATGCGCCCCAACCCAAACCGATCCTTTATGTCGCAGGCGGGGCCGAACGCAGCGATTCGATTTACAACGCGTTGCAAGCCGCCGCTGCTTATCAACCCGAAATCGTCGCCGTCCACGATGCCGTGCGCCCCTTTGTCACGCCCGCGCAGATTTCCGCCGTCATCGCCAAAGCGCGCGCGACCGGCGCGGCGATGCTGGCCTTGCCAGCGACCGACACGATCAAGGAAGTCGAGCACGATTTGATTGTGCGCACACTCGACCGCCGCCGCATTTACCGCGCGCAAACGCCACAGGCCTTTCGCTACGAATTGCTGTTGCAAGCCAATGCCCACGCGCGCGCCACTGGCTTGCCGTCTGCGTTGACGACTGACGACGCGCTGCTGGTCGAACAACTCGGCCACACTATCGCCGTTGTCGAAGGCTCGCCCAGCAACATCAAGATCACTACGCCGGAAGACCTCGCCGTCGCCGAGAAACTGTTTGAACAAATGACCGATCAACCATTCCGCCTTCCGCCTTCCGCCTTCCGCATTGGCATCGGCAACGACATCCATCGGTTAGTCGAAGGGCGCAGACTGATTCTTGGCGGCGTTGAAATCCCCTTTGAAAAAGGCCTGCTCGGCCATTCGGACGCCGACAGCCTGAGCCACGCGCTCACCGATGCGATCTTGGGCGCGGCGGGGCTGGGCGACATCGGCACGCGTTTTTCCGACAAAGACCCGCGCTGGCAAGGGGCCGACAGCCAGATGTTTTTGCGGCACGCTTACGAACTGGCCCAGGCGCGCGGGTTTAGCATCGCCAACATTGACGCGACGATCCAAGCCGAACAGCCAAAGCTGAAGCCGCACATCCCGGCCATGCGCGCGCGGCTGTGTGCCACGCTCGGCCTTGATGAATCCCAACTCAACCTCAAAGCCAAGACCAACGAAACACTCGACGCCGTCGGACGCGGCGAAGCGATTGCCGCGCAGGCTGTGGTGTTGCTGATGGCCGATTCAGGGTTGGTATAAGCCTCGGCAGCAGGCGTTTAGAGTTCAAGCTTTAGCTTGTTTTTGGCGCACCAAGCGCGCCAGACAAGCTAAAGCTTGAACTCTAAACGCTTGCTTGCCAGTGCGGTTGGTTGCCTCGGATGTGTGCGGCATCAGTGATCAGTCGGATGTGCGTTGCCAAACTGCGTGCGCTGTGATTTCCTACGGCTTCAACCACATACCCTTATTATTGAGGAATCCCGCTATGCGACCCGAACTCGACTTTTTCAATCTCAACTCGCAACTTTCTGACGAAGAAAAAATGATGCGCGACAGCGTGCGTCAATTCGTCAACGAACGCATCAACCCGATCATCACCGACTGCTATGAAGAGGGGCGGTTCCCCAAAGAACTCATTCCCGAATTCGCCCGCCTCGGCCTGCTCGGTTCCAACCTGCCCGAAAAGTACGGCTGCGCGGGCATCAACAACGTGGCCTACGGTTTGATCACGCAGGAATTGGAAGCCGGCGATTCCGGCGTGCGCAGCTTTGTCTCGGTGCAAAGCTCGCTGTGCATGTATCCGATCTACGCCTTTGGCAGCGAAGAGCAGCGGATGAAATACCTGCCCGGCATGGCCAAGGGCGAGATCATCGCCTGCTTCGGCTTGACCGAAGCCAACTCCGGCTCAGACCCCGCGAGCATGCGCACGCGCGCCAAACGCACGAAAGACGGCTGGCTCATCAATGGCAGCAAGGCCTGGATCACCAACGGCGCCATCGCCGACATTGCCATCGTCTGGGCCAAAGTCGAAGACGAGAACGACAAGATTCGCGGCTTCGTCATTCCGACCAATACGCCCGGCTTTAGCGCGCCCGAAATCAAACACAAGCTGAGCTTGCGCGCCTCAGTCACGTCCGAGCTGTTTTTTCAAGATGTGTTGATCCCCGAAGAAAATCTCCTGTCCGGCACAGGTGGTTTGAAAAGCCCGCTGATGTGTTTGACGCAAGCGCGCTACGGCATCGCCTGGGGCGTGGTCGGCGCGGCGATGGCGTGCTTTCAAACGGCGCTCGATTACAGCAAGAACCGCATTCAATTCAGTCGCCCGCTGGCCGGTTATCAGCTCACGCAAAAGAAACTGGCCGAGATGTACACCGAAATCAGCAAGGCGCAATTGCTCTGCTTGCGCTTGGGCCGCATGAAAGACGCGGGCGAAATGGAGCCGGTGCACGTTTCGATGGCGAAGATGAATAACGTCGCGATGGCGCTCGACTGCGCGCGCACGGCCCGCGGCATGCTCGGCGGCAACGGCATCATGGGCGAATACGGCGTGATGCGGCATTTGTGCAATCTCGAAACCGTCTACACCTACGAAGGCACGCACGAGGTGCATATGCTGACGATTGGGCGGCACCTGACCGGGCTGAATGCGTTTGAATAAATCCGCCGCAGATCAACGCAGACAGACGCGGATCAATGACTGAAGCTGCGTTCATCTGCGGCAAGATTCTTATGGTTGATGTAATCGCTTTTGACGCCGACGACACGCTATGGCACAACGAACCGCATTACCGCGACATGAACTCGCGCACATCGGGGCCTTGCCTGATTGGCTGAACGAATGGAAGAAGGCGTGTCAGTAGCCCGCGCGTGAGCAAGGGCTTGATTATGCCAGTCAAGCC
>JANOWX010000199.1:0-4320 GCA_031418175.1 Acidobacteriota bacterium
ACCCAGCCGCACATCGCCCCCCATAAACGTCGAAGCCGCAATGCCCGCCAGCCCCCCCGCACCTGACGGTGCCTGAAAGTCTTCGTAATCGCGCCACGAGAATCCGTTGCCGATGAATTTCTGTTCGCCGCCGCTTTCTGACGTAATCAACACCAGTTCGTCAGGCCGCGTCACCGGCAACTTGCGCAGCAGCAACTTATCGAACAATCCGAAAATCGCCGTCGTCGCGCCGATGCCCAGCGCCAGCGTGACGACGGCAATCAACGTGAAGCCCGGCGTCTTCCACAACATGCGCGCGCCGTAGCGCAGGTCTTGCCACAGGGTTTGCATAATTTTCTCCTTGTCGAAAATCGAATCAGTCACATCGCAACGCAATCATCGGATCAACCTGCGTCGCGCGCCGCGCCGGAATCCAACAGGCCAGCAAGGCCACGATCATTAAAAGCGCCGCGATGACGCCGTAAGTCAGCGGGTCGGTCGCCGTGACGCCATACAACATGCCGCGCAGCAGTCGCGTGATCGCCAATGAACCTGCCAGCCCGACGGCTACACCCACCAGGGTCAGCGCCAGACCGTGCTTGAGAACCAGTCGCAGGATGTCGCGGGGTTGTGCGCCCAGCGCCAGCCGCACGCCGATGTCGCGTGTTTGCTGGCTGACAGAATAAGAAAGCACGCCGTAAATTCCGACTGCTGCCAGCATCATGGCCAACAGCGAAAGCGCCGCCAGCAATTGCATAATCAAGCGCTGCCCACCGATGGAGCGTTCCAGCAACCATTCCATCGTGCGCACTTTCCACACGGGCTGATCCTTGTCTACGGCCCAGATTGCGCCACGCACGGCATTGGAAAAGCTCAACGCCTCGCCATTGGTGCGCACAATCAGCGACGCGAAGATGTGTGGATTTTGCGCAAACGATAAGTAAAGTTGCGGTTGTTCTGCTTCATCCAAACTGTTGTTTTTCACATCCGCGACGACGCCCACGACGGTGGCAGTGAGCTTGGGGAAATACACGTTCACTTGCTTGCCGACCGCATCTTCATGGGGCCAAAAGCGACGCGCCATCGTCTGATTGATAACGATTACAGGCGGCGCACCCAGTTGATCCTGCCCTCTAAAGACGCGGCCTTTGAGCAACTGAATGCCCATCGCTTGAAAGTAACTGGCATCGGCGCGATTGGTCTGGGCTTTCGGCAATTGACCTTCAGGCGGCGCGGCACGATCTGGCAATGCAAAAGTCGTCGTGCCGATTTCTGCACCGTGCGGCATGGTGAAAATCGTGGCGGCGAACTGAACGCCGGGCAAGGCTTTGACGTTCGCCACGACCTGTTCGTGGAAGCGCCATTGCTGTTCGGCATCGGGATATTTATTGCGTGGCACGCGGTATTCCAGCGTCAAAAGATTCTTCGCGTCAAAGCCCGGATCGCTCCCAATCAGATTCACGAACGTTCGAATCATCAAACCAGCTCCGACGAGCAACATCATGGCGAGCGCGATTTGCGCCACCACCAGCGAATCACGAACGCAATTGCCGCGCGGCCCGCCGCCCGCCGCTTTGCCGCCTTCTTTCAACGTGCTATTCAAATCCGTTCGTGACAAACGCAGCGCGGGCAATAACCCGAAAAATGCTCCGGTCAGCAGCGCGAGGCCAAAGGTGAAACCAAAAACATACGCATCCAGACTGACTGTCACGCCCGGCGGCAAATTCACTGCGCTGTTGGTTGCGAGCGCGTCCATGCCCCATTTGCCCAGCAACAATCCCAGCGCACCGCCCAACAGCGAAAGCAGCAATGATTCGGTCAAAATCTGGCGCACGATGCGTGAACGGCTCGCGCCCAGAGCCGCCCGCAATGCCATCTCGCGTTGCCGCGTGACCGCTCGACCGAGCATCAGGTTGGCTACGTTGGCACAGGCAATCAGCAATACGAACCCGACGGCGGCGAACAGAATCATCAGGTTTCCCTTGAGTCCCTCGACCAGCAAGGTCTGCAACCCGATCAGATTGACGCCGCGCTTCGCGTTGGTTTCCGGGTATTGTTGCGACAATCCGGCAGCAATGGTTGCCATTTCCACTTGCGCCTGTGGCAAGGTCACGCCCGGTTTCAATCGTCCCATCACTTCGAGGCCATTGGATTTACGCTCCAATGAAAAGTTGGGGTGCGTTTGAATGGGCAGCCAAATATCAACTTCGGAATACGGCGAGCGAAAGCCTTCGGGCATGATGCCGACGACGGTGAAACGCTGCCCGTTGAGCGTCAACGTCTGCCCGATCAAATTCGGATCAGCCCCAAACCGATCACGCCAGACCACGTGATTTATGACGGCGACAGGTTCCGCGCCTGCTTCGTCTTCGCCCTTGAGCAAGGCGCGTCCCAACGCCGGCTTAACACCGAGCAGATCGAAGAAATTCGCCGTAATAAAGCCGCCGATCACGCGCCCCGGTTCCGCCCGCCCGGTCAGATTGACGCTCTGCGGGACAAACGCTGCGAGCGCGGAAAAAGACTGAGTCTGCGCTTGCCAATCGCACAGTTCAGGCCAAGACACACCGTTACGTGGCTCATCTTTCGTGCGGGCATACACCATCACCAATTGCTCGGCGTGATCGTAAGGCAGCGCTCGCAGCAACGCCGCATTCACCACACTGAAAATCGCCGTATTCGCTCCGATGCCCAGCGCCAACGTGATGATCGCAATCAACGTGAAGCCCGGTTGTTTGAGTAACATTCGCGCGCCGTAGCGCAGGTCTTGAATTAAGGTTTGCCCTAAGATTTTCATGGTTTTTTTCTCAATCTCGTATTCGCCTGTTGAGTTTGCTATTCTCTGCCCGCCGCAAAAACAAAAGGAGATTCGTTATGAACACCGCTGAAATCAGTCTTGATCACACAATTGATCTGGCCGATTTCAAGGCGCGCTGCCTTGAAGTAATCGAGCAACTCACTGCCCCCGGCCTCATCGTCACCAAAGAGGGCCGCCCGCTGGCTCGCATCACACCGCTGCCTGCCGTTAACAACGAATCGCTGATCGGTTCGATGAAAGGGCAAATCGCCATCCACGGCGACGTATTCTCGACTGGAGTGGCTTGGGATGCTCAATCTTGATACTCACATTTTGATCTTCCTGCTTGAAGGCAAATTGGATGCGCGCGAGCAGCAACTAATCGCACAGACGCCCTTGGCAATTTCCGACATTGTTTTGTGGGAGCTTGCCAAACTGATTCAGCTTGGGCGTATCACGCTTGACCTCGCCAGTCCCGCGTTCCAAACGTGCCTGCGTCAACTAACAATTATCCCCATCAGTTCAGACATCGCGCGCACCAGCACACAACTAGACTTCCACTCCGATCCTGCTGACGAACTAATCGCCGCTACCAGCATTGTCAGCGGCATTCCTTTACTGACCCGCGATCACAAGATACTCGGCTCACAGCTTGTGCCTTTTGCCTGAACTCACTCACAACGTAACGCAACCATCGGATCAACTTTCGTCGCGCGCCGCGCGGGAATCCAGCAGGCCAGCAACGCCACCAGCAACAACAACGCCGCGACTAGCACAAATGTCAACGCATCGGTCGGGCTGACGTTAAAGAGCAAGCTCGCCAGCCAGCGCGTCAACACCAGCGAAGCCGCGATGCCCAGCGCGAGACCGAGCAACGCGAGTTTGAGCCCCTGCCCTATGACCAGCGACAACACCTGCCGCGCCTGTGCGCCGAGCGCCATGCGAATGCCGATTTCCTGCGTACGTTGCGCGACGCTATAGGCCACGACGCCATACAAACCAATCGCGGTAAGCAGCAAGGCGACGGCGGCGAACAGCGTCAGCAACAAGCTGTTGAAGCGCGGTTCGGCGACGCTGTCGGCGAGGTATTCGTCAAACAGCTTGTCCTGTCCGAGGGCGATGTTGCGATCAAGTCCGGCGAGCCGTTGGCGTACCTGATTGACGAGGCTCGACGGGCCAACCGGCGTACGCAACAACAACGTGAAGTTATTCGTCGCGGGCATTTGCGGGATGTGCAAATAGACTTCGGGCTCGGCGGCTTTGCGCAATTCGCGCGAACGCGCGTCCGCTACGACGCCGATGATTTCGCGCATCGGCAGCGGGCCGTCTTCGGCTTGAATGGTCGGGTCAATGCGTTTGCCCAGCGGGTTTTCGTTGGGGAAATACTTTTTGACGAAGGCTTCGTTGATGATGGCAACGGGTTGCGACTGGCGCGTGTCGCGCGCTTCATAATCGCGCCCCTGCTTGAGCGCAATGCCCATCGTGTTGAAATAACCCGTGCCCACCAAAAACAAACTGGTTTGATAAGGATGTTCGAGGCCGCTGTT
>JANOWX010000200.1:0-5095 GCA_031418175.1 Acidobacteriota bacterium
TTCATCTATCGCACCCGGCCGCGCGACGCGGCGGCATTTTTGGCCTGACCTTTATTTTTGCACAAGAGCTTGGAGTACCGGTTACAGCCTGTTTTGGGTATAACCAACACCGGCTCAACCCTCAACTCCATGCTCTTGAGCCAGTCTCAGGTTCCGCATAAGATGCACACCGCTTTCACATCACCTTAATTTACAACTGAAAATCTTATGGCTGACCGCAGAGGCGATGCCGCCCTAGACAAACCGATGCCCAATAACGTCGAGGCCGAACGGCTGATTCTCGGCGTGATTCTGCTCGACAATTCCACCATCAACCAGGCTGCCGAACGCCTGAAACCCGATGACTTCTTCCTGCCCTCGCACCGGCGCATCTACGAAAAGATGATCTACCTGTACGAGCAGGGCCGCGCCATTGACCCGCTGACCTTGCAGGAAGAATTGCGGCGCGCGGGCGAATTGGAACAGGTCGGCGGCGCGGCGTATATCGCCTCGCTGTTCGATGGTGTGCCGCGTTTTTCAAACCTCGACAATTACACGCGCATCACCAAAGGCAAATCCATGCTGCGGCAACTGATCCGCGCCGCCAGCCAGGTGATGACGATGGCCTTTGACGAAGAAGAAGAGCCGGAACTCATCCTCGACCAGGCCGAACGCCTGATCCTGGGCGTCGCCGAAGACCGCATCAAACAAGGCTTCACGCCGCTCAGCGAAGTCGCCGAAAACCAACTCAAACATATCGAAGAGATTGCCGGACGCGGTCAATTGATCACCGGCATTGCGACCGGCTTCAAGGAACTGGATTACATGACTTCGGGCTTGCAGCGCGGCGAGCTGATTATCGTGGCCGCGCGGCCGAGCATGGGAAAAACCGCGTTCTGCCTCAATGTGGCGCAAAACGCCGCGCTGCATCAGCAACATCACGGCGAAAAGGCCGTCGTCGGTTTCTTCTCGCTGGAAATGAGCAAGGAACAGTTGGTCAACCGCATGCTCTGTTCGCAAGCGCGCATTGACGCGCACCGCTTGCGCAGCGGCATGCTCAGCAAAGACGACTGGCGCAAACTGGCGCTGGCCGTGGGCGAGCTTTCAGAGGCAAAGTTCTTTCTGGATGACACGCCCGGCATGTCCGTGCTGGAAATGCGCGCCAAAGCCCGCCGCTTGAAGAACGAACAGAAAGCGCTCGACCTGATCGTGATTGATTACATGCAGTTGATGAGCGGGCGCGGCCGCATCGAATCGCGCCAACAGGAAGTCTCCCAGATTTCGCGCGAACTGAAGATGCTGGCGAAGGAATTGAACGTGCCGCTGATTGCATTGTCGCAGCTTTCGCGCGCGCCCGAAGCGCGTACCGGCAGCCGTCCGCAGCTTTCCGACCTGCGCGAAAGCGGATCTATTGAGCAAGACGCCGACGTCGTGATGTTCATTTACCGCGAGGACTACTACAAGCCCGAAACCGAGAAGCAGAACATCGCCGAGATCATCGTCGGCAAACAACGCAACGGCCCGACCGGTAATGTCGAGTTGGTCTTCCTCAAACAGCTCACCAAATTCGAAGACAAATACCGCGAAGGTTGATCTCCGCATGTCTCAGTCCTCATCATCACGTCCGACCTGGGTGGAAATCTCGCTCGCCAACCTCGCGCACAATTGCCGGACGCTCAAACAACAGTTGTCCGCGCCAACCCAACTGATGGCCATCGTCAAAGCGGACGCCTATGGCCACGGCGCGCCGCGTTGCGCCCAAGTGTTGGAAGCAGCAGGCGCTGACTGGTTCGGCGTCGCCTTGCTCGAAGAGGCGCTCGAATTGCGCGCGGCGGGCATTGCCAAACCCATCTTTTGCCTCGGTGGTTTTTGGCCCGCGCAGGCCGGCGAAATCATCGCGCACAACCTGACGCCCGCGCTCTTTCGTTTGGACGCAGCGGCGGCCTTGAATGAAACCGCGCGCGCCCACGGCTGCCGCGTCAAAGTGCACGTCAAGGTGGACACCGGTATGGGCCGTTTCGGCTTGCCCTTGGCTGACCTCGCGGCCTTTGCCGAAGCCTTCAAAAAATTCACGCAGCTCGAACTGGACGGGCTGATGACGCATTTGGCCAGTGCGGATGATGAAGACAGCGCCTACACCAGCGCGCAACTCGCGCGGTTTGACGAAGCGTTGGCGCTCTTGCGTGCGCGCGGCTTCGATCCAACTTGGCGGCACTTGGCGAATAGCGCCGGGATGTACGGCTATGCGCAAGCGCGCGGCACGCTGGTGCGCGTGGGCGCGCTGCTTTATGGATTGACGGGCGACATTTTGAAGCCGGACGCAACGCCGCCGGACGTGCGCCCCGTGCTCTCGCTACATTCGCGCATCGCCTGGCTGAAGACGGTGCCGGCCGGGACGGCGCTGGGTTACGGTGCAACCTTCGTGACACAGCGCGCGAGCCGCATTGCGACGATTCCGATTGGCTATGCCGATGGCTTGCGGCGCGATTTGTCAAATCGTGGGGAAGTGCTGGTGCGCGGCGCGCGCGCGCCGATTGCCGGGCGCGTGAGCATGGATTTGACGACGCTGGATGTGACGGACGTGCCCGGTGTCGCGCTGGATGATGAAGTCGTGTTGCTGGGCGAACAAGGCGGCCAGCGGCTTGCGGCGGAAGATTTGGCCGCGCGGTTGGGTACGGTGTCGTATGAAGTCATAACGGGAATTTCGGCGCGCGTGCCGCACGTGTATCGCTAACGACGGCGCGCTCCCCTTTGTGGTAGCAAATTTATTCGCGCTGTCGCGCTCTGAATAAATTCGCTACTGCAAGAAAAAGTGTTCCCCCAATCTCACTGATGCCGACGCGTCGAAGCTGCTAAGCCGCGCGGCGCGCAAGCCTTGGGATTTGATCTGAATTGCGAATCAGGAGGGTTGTTATGCTTGCTGAGTACTTCGCATTGCCGAAAACAAAACATACGTTGACAGAGTATTTCGCGCTGCTCGCAGCCTCAGACCGGCGCTGGGAATTCTGGGACGGCGAACTGATTTGTGTGACCGGCGCTTCGGCCACACACGCATTGATCGCCAGCAATGTGTTTGAAGCGTTGGCAGCCAAGCTGAAGGGCCAAGGCTGTCGCGTCTTTGGCAACGAGGTAGCCATCAAGACGCCGAGCCTGCCACCTTTCCGCCTGCCGGATCTAAGCGTAGTTCGCGGCAAGCCAACGTATGAAAAAGTGGATAGATTCCGCGCCCTCGTCAATCCAATCGTCTTGATTGAGGTGCTTGCGCCCGGCCTCGAACGTCTTGACTGGGAGCCGAAACGGCGGGCCTATCAGGCCTTGTCTTCGGTGCGGGAATACTTGTTGATCGCGCAAGTCGTACCGCACATCACGCGCCTTGCCCGAACAGGCAAGCAGTGGCAGCGGTTTGATTGCGGTGGCTCAGACGCAGTGATGGAAGTGTCCTCGCTTGAATGCGAACTGCCGCTGAGCGAAGTCTATCGCGGGGTTGAATTCAACTAAGGCCCACTCACGCCAAGGCGAATCGGGTTCGCATAAATCCACGGCCGCTGCTCGCCATCCACTTCCAGCCAAGCTTCCACACGATACACGCCCGCCTCACGCACCGCATAAGTCAGCGCCGCGCCGCGCGTTTCTTGAATCACCTGACCATTGCGAAACAGTTTCAGCAAAGCCGGCAGCGGCGATTCCACACGCAACTGCACATCCTGCTGCTTGGGGCGCCAAGCCAGATCGTCGCCTTGCAATGCCAGCGGCTTGAGCTTGCCCGCTTGCTCGGCGGCAAACACGAAGCTCGTCGCATCGCACAGCCAATCGTGCGCAACGTAAGCGTAGCCTTGACGCAGAGCCTGGCGCACGCTGGCTTCGTTCAATGCGCGCGTCAGGATGTGCGTGCTGACATAGCGCATGCTGCGTTCATACGGATCGAAATCTAGTTTGGCGATTTGCTCACCCGGCTGTTTGCCCGCCAGCAGTTCGGCGATTTGCGGCGCTTGGGTGACGTTGACGCGGCGCGATTCGTTAGGGAAGAGCGTGATTTCAAGCTCTGTGGCGCTGACGGCTTTGACGGTGAACACCTGGTTGTGGTGGCAATCGTTGGCGGCGATGCCGGTGGCCCGGTTGGTGAGCAGGTCACGATCCCATTTGGCGATGATGGCGGCCAGGTAATCCTGTTGCGCGCCCATCACTTCTTGCGGATAGTCGCGCAGGGCGTCCTGCAACATGCGCAAGCGGGCCGGGTCGGCCAGTGATTTCAGCAGCCAGGCCATGAATTCGCCTTCGTCCTTGATGTCGGTGTGGTGGTTGTAAATTTCCAGTCCGTCCAGCTTGGCGGTCGGCCAATCGGGGCGCTCCTCGACGTGCGAAAGGAACATGTTCCCGCCGTTTTGCGTGACGAGGCTGATGTATTCGTCGCGCGTCTTCCAAGGCGTTTGCATGATCGAAGCCTGCGGATAAACGAGGAAGCCTTCGGCCTCGGCGCCGGGGATGAAGAGCACGCCTGCGCGCAGGCCGCGCCAACTGTCGTTGATGAAATCGCGCGGCGGGCGCACGTGATCGGTGAGCAGGATGATCTTGATCCCATCGCGTTGGGCGGCGGCCAGCATCTCTGGGCGCGTGCCGCCGGTGTGCGCGGCGTCTTCGGCATGCGCGTGCATGATGGCGCGGTAATCATTGAGACCCGTTGGGTATTTGACCGGGCGGCGTTGGCGCGCGAACTGCAAACGCGCTTCGTGCAAGGCGCGCAGCCGTTCCGGTTGCAGCCGTTGCACGGTGGTGTAGCGGCGGCCCGGCCCCAAGGCAGGCTTGTTGGCGTCTTGCGGCAGGACGTGGAAAGACAGCCAGCCGAGCAGGACAACGCTGAAGGTAGCGGCAAACAGTTTCAAAGCGGTTTCTCCTTCAACTCTTCCCACGAAGACACACCAAGAGGCACGAAGAGGGATGACTGCTTCGTGCTCCTTCGGTGCGCCAGTAACTCGGTACGATCTGGTCGGGTGAAACGTCCCGACCCTGGAAATTGCCCGTTAGACAGGTAGCCAAACGAGCGTGCGTCGTAGCAGCAATGCTACCCACGGAGCCTCGGGCGGCGAGCGCGTGAGCCGTAACGCAAGTGAACCCGTTT